>JAVXWK010000297.1:0-5560 GCA_032230575.1 Pseudonocardiales bacterium
CGGGATGGACGGCATCACCGAAGCCGAGCGGCAGAGCTACATGACGCTGTGGGCGATCTCGAACTCCCCGCTGTACATGGGTGACGACCTCACCAAGATCGACGACTACGGCTACAAGCTGCTCACCAACGACGAGGTCATCGGCATCGACCAGGCCGGCGTCCCCGCCCGCCCCGTTGACCAGTTCTCCGACCAGCAGGTCTGGTACGCCCGCAACGCCGACGGCAGCTTCACCGTGGCGCTGTTCAACATGGGCTCCAAGCCCGCCACCGTCACCGCGGACTTCGCGCAGCTGGGCATCAACGGCAACGCCAAGGTGCGCGACGTGTGGGCCCGCAAGGACATCGGCCAGGCGAACGGCTCGTTCAGCGCAGACCTGCCGGTGCACGGCACGAAGCTGCTGAAGATCACCCCGCGCTCGGCCGTCTCCCCGGCCGTGGTTCAGGGCACCGGCGCCACGCCGACCAGCATCGCGCTGAAGTGGCAGGGCAAGACCGGCGTCCGCTACGACGTCTACGCGGGCAACAAGAAGGTCACCACGACGACCAACACCAACGCGAACATCACCGGCCTCACCCCGGCGACGTCCTACGAGTTCACGGTGGTGCAGAACGGCAACCGCTCGAAGCCGGTGTCCTTCGTGACGCCCAAGGAGTCCGTCACCTACGAAGCCGAGAAGGGCAGCCCCGGCGGCGGTGCGACGGTCTACGGCTGCGAGTGCTCTGGTGGCAACAAGGTCGGGTACATCGGCGGCAGCGGCACTCTCACGATGCCGACGGTGAACGTCCCGCGCGAGGGCACCTACCTCGTCGAGCTGTCCTATGTGGATGCAAGCTCCAGCCGCACGGGCATCGTCACGGTCAACGGCACCAGCTTCAAGCTCCCCGTCGCCGGCGCGAACGACGACAACTGGGGCCTGGCGCAGAAGATGACCGTCCCGATCTATCTGCTGGCCGGCAACAACACGATTCGCATCGGCAACCCCGACGACTCCGTGTTCGACGTCGACAGCATCCGCGTCTAACCCACCCAAGAACAGGAGGCGTCGTGGTGACAACCGTGCAAGACTCCAGCGCCCATGTCGTGCGTGGACCTGCCACCACGGCGCCTCCACCCACAGCCCGTCGCCGCACAGGCCCCGCTTCCCGCCGCAACGACACGTGGGTAGCGTGGATGCTCGTCGCGCCCGCCATCCTCGGGTTCGGCGTGTTCTTCGCCTACCCGATGCTGCGCGGCGTCTACCTCAGCTTCACCGAGTTCCACATCCTCACCCCGCCGGTGTTCACCGGGCTCCAGAACATCCAGGAGCTGGTCAACGACGGCAGGTTCTGGCACTCGCTCGGTGTCACGGCGTACTTCGTCGTCCTGACAGTGGTTCTCGGCGTCGGCATCTCGCTGGTCACCGCGGTCGTGCTGCACCGCCTGAACGTCAACACGACCGTCCGCGGGCTGATGATCCTGCCGTTCCTCATCTCCGGCGTCGTCACGGCGCTGGTGTGGACGTGGATGCTCGACCCGCAGCTCGGCATCGTGAACCAGCTGATCACCTGGATCTTCGGCGAGCCGGTCAAGTTCTTCGGCTCGGACGGCTGGGCCGTGCCGACGCTGGCCGCGCTGAACGTGTGGAAGTCCATGGGCTACAACGCGGTTCTCATCTTCGCGGGCCTGCAGACGATCCCCGCGTCGATCTACGAGGCCGGGCGGATCGACGGCGCCTCGGAGTGGCAGATGTTCCGCTCGCTCACGCTGCCGTTGCTGCGGCCGATCCTGGTGATGGTCGTGATCCTCAACGTGATCAGCGCGACCCAGGTCTTCGACATCGTCCAGGTCTCGACCAAGGGCGGTCCGGCGGACGCCTCGCTCGTGCTGCAGATGTACATCTACGACAAGGCTTTCGGCCAGTTCGACTTCGGTTACGCCGCGACCATGTCGCTCGCCCTGTTCCTGCTGCTCGTCACGGTGACCTTCACGCAGATGCGGATGGCACGTGCGGGCGAGTCGGACACGAACTGAGGAGCTCTGCGTGAACCTTTCAGTGAAGCTCGGCAGGGGTGTGGCGTGGGGCTACATCATCGTCGTCCTGCTGGTCACGATCTTCCCGTTCTACTGGATCCTGCGGACCGCGCTGTCCAACAACTTCGCGATGTCCACGGACCCGTCCTCGTTGCTGCCGGTCCACTTCACGTGGGGTCCGTTCAAGCGCGCTCTCGGTCTCGCGACGCCCGCTGAGGCCGCCGCGGAGAACGGGTCGGGCGCCAAGATCGACCTGGCGCTGGCACTGTGGAACTCCATTGTGTACGCGGGACTTCTGACGCTCTGCACGGTCGTGTTCTCGGCGCTGGCGGCCTACGCGTTCGCTCGGCTGCGGTGGAAGGGCAGGGACGTCGTCTTCGGGATGCTGCTGACCGCGCTGATGGTGCCGTCGGTGTTCACGCTGCTGCCGAACTTCGTGCTGATGAAGGACCTGGGGCTGCTCAACACGTTCGGCGGCATGATCCTGCCCGGCGCGTTCTTCTCCGCCTTCAACATCTTCTTCCTGCGGCAGTTCATGCTCGGGCTCAGCAACGAGGTCGAGGAGGCCGCGATCATCGACGGCGCCGGCCCGTTGCGGGTGTGTTTCCGAATAGTGCTGCCGATGAGCGTCGCGCCGATGGCGACTTTGACGCTGCTGACGTTCATCACCACCTGGAACGACTACTTCTGGCCGCTGCTCGTCACCAACGACGAGTCGGTCCGCCCGCTCACCCTCGCCTTGGCGGTGTTCAAGCAGTCCTCACCGCAGGCGTCGCTCGACTGGGCAGGCCTGATGGCGGCGACGCTGGTCGCGGCGCTGCCGATGCTGCTGCTGTTCGTGGTGTTCGGGCGGCGGCTGGTCAACTCCATCGGCTTCACGGGGATCAAGTGAAACTGCACTGGCCGTCCGAGGCGGCGGAGTGGACCGAGGCGTTGCCCGTGGGCAACGGACGCCTTGGCGCGATGGTGTTCGGCGGGGCCGGCCGGTCCCGCGTTCAGGTCAACGACGCGACCGTGTGGTCCGGCACCGCCGACGTGCCGTCTCGTGCCCTGGCTGACGTTCTGGCCGCTGGTGCTGGTCCTGAACGGCTCGCCGAGGTGCGGTCGGCGATCTTCTCCGGCGATCTGCAGCGCGCCACTGACCTGCTGATGTCGTTCGAAGGCCTGTACAGCCAGACGTTCCTGCCGTACGTGGACCTGTGGATCACGCTGCCCGAGGGCGAGTCGCACGGCCGCACGCTGGACCTGAACACGGGTGTCGTCACCGAGCGGCTGACCATCGACGGCGCCGAGGTCGTCCGCCGGGTCTGGGCCTCGGAAACCTCGCTGTGCGTGGAGATCACCGGTGCGGTGCCGCTGGACGTCGAGCTGACGACGCCGTTGCGCGAGGTGTCGCGGGACGGGCTGTTCCTCGTGGTCGACATCCCGGTCGACTCCGCTCCTCGCCACGAACCGCAGGTCGATGCGCCGGTCTACGGTTCCGGCGAGCGCGGCACGGTGACAGCCAAGATCTCGAACGGCGACCGCTGGCTGCTGATGCTGACCAGCACCACGACGACCGAGTCGCAGTGGCACGGCAAGCGCCACGGCGACCACATGACGTTGATGGACGCGTGTGACGTGCGGTTCGGCGACCTGCCGGACGTGGTCGACGTGCCGGAGCTGTTGCAGGGCAAGGACGAGCAGCTGACGGCCTCGGTGCTCTTCGCGTTCGGCCGCTACCTGCTGGTCTCGTCGTCCCGTCCTGGCGCGCCGCCGGCGAACCTGCAGGGCATCTGGAACGGCGAGCTGCGCCCTGCCTGGTCGTCCAACTACACGATCAACATCAACACCCAGATGAACTACTGGGCGGCCGAGGTCACCGGACTCGCCGAGTGCCACGAACCGTTGCTGGAGCTGCTCGAAAAGCTCTCGCTGACAGGCGCTGAGGTGGCACGGGAGTTGTACGGCGCGCGCGGCTGGGTGGCGCACCACAACACCGACGCTTGGGGCTGGTCGCTGCCCGTCGGCATGGGCCACGGCGCGGTGTCGTGGGCGCTCTGGCAGATGGGCGGCGCGTGGCTGGTCCAGCACGCCTGGGACCACTACGACTTCGCCCGCACCTGGTCCACTTTGGAGCGTGCGTGGCCGTTGCTGCGCGGCTGTGCGGAGTTCTGCCTCGACTGGCTGGTCGAAGGCCCGGACGGCTACCTCGACACGTGCCCGTCGACGTCGCCGGAGAACTGGTTCCTGGTCGACGGCAGGCCGCAGGCGCTGACGTGGTCCGTGACCATGGACGTGATGCTGATCCGTGCCGTGTTCGAACGGACCTTGGCGCTGGCACTGGCATCGGGGCGCGCCGACCCGCTGCTCGCGGAGATCTCGGCCGCGTTGCCCCGCCTGCGGCCGGTTCCGGTGTTCGACGGCCGGCTGGGGGAGTGGGCCGGCGACTTCGCCGAGGAAGACCCGGCGCACCGGCACATGTCGCACATGGTGTCCGTCTACCCGCTCGGCCAGATCGTCGCCGGCACGGTGCTCGGTGACGCGGCCGTCGCCACGATGGACCGGCGCGGCAACGGCGCGATGGGCTGGTCGTGGGCCTGGAAGATGGCTCTGCGGGCCCGTCTGGGCGACGGCGAGACCGTCCGTTCGCTGCTGTCCGAGGCCTCCCAGGCGTTCACCGGCGACCGGCACCGCGACGCGCCTTTCGACGGCTCGGAGTGGGGTGGCCTGCTGCCGAACCTGTTCAGCACGCACCCGCCGTTCCAGATCGACGGCAACTACGGCTTCACGGCGGCCCTCGCCGAAGTCGTGGTGCAGAGCCACACCGGCGTGATCGACATCCTGCCCGCGCTGCCTTCGGGCTGGTCACACGGCTCGGCTCGCGGACTGCGTTGTCGCGGCGGGCTCGCGGTCGACGTCACGTGGGACGAAGGAGACGTGCTGGTTCGAGTGCGGCGGGTGTCCGGTGACGCCTCGGAGTTCGTGCCGGTGAGCATCGGCGGCGAGGTCACCGAGGTCGTCGTGAGTGACGTCGTGGAAGTGCGCGGGAGGATTTCGTGCTGACCGACCTGGGGCTGGACGACCTGTGGGACTACCGCAGCTCGTACATCCGGCCAGACGACTTCGACTCGTTCTGGGACTCGACCCTGGCCGAGGCTCGCTCGCTGGAGCTGAAGGTCGAGGCCGTCCCGGTCGAGACACCGCTGCGGACGCTGGACGTCTACGACGTGACGTTCTCGGGCTTCGGCGGTGACCGGATCCGTGCCTGGCTGCGGACTCCTCGCGGTGCTTCCGGTCTGCCCGCTGTGGTGCAGTACCACGGCTACGGCAGCAACCGGGGGAGCGCGGTCGAGAACCTGACCTGGGCCAGCGCCGGGTTCGCGCACCTGCAGGTCGAGGTGCGGGACCAGCGCGGTGGTGCCGGTTTCATGACCCGCGGCATCGCCGACCGCAGCACCTACTTCTACCGCCGCGTCTTCACCGACGCCGTTCGCGCGGTGGATGCCATGCGGGCGCTGGGTTCTCAGGACGTCGCCGTGATCGGCAACAGCCAGGGCGGCGGAAT
>JAVXWK010000308.1:0-10382 GCA_032230575.1 Pseudonocardiales bacterium
GGACCGACGGCTACGGCGGGTGGTGCTGGTCGCTAGTAAACCGAAAGCGACCCCGGCGGTGGCCGGGGCCAGCGCGAACAACGGCGCGCTGACGAGCACGAACACCGTGACCACCGCGATCGCCCAGCGTTCGGGCAGACGGTCCAGCACGGACGCGGACGTGACCGCCGCGGCGATCGCCACGGCGGTCAGGGTCCAGGTCAGCTCGGGCAGGTGCGGCGGCCGGTCGATCAGGTGGATCACCGTGAGCACGGAGATCACCAGCGCGACCAGCGGCCGGAACAACCCGTCAGCGATCATCATCGAGATGAATCATGCCTGGTTCCGTGCACCTTCTGCTGCCACGAGTCCAGGACCGGCGACGTGCGGTGCGGCTCGCCACGGCGGCCCTTCGACCACACGACCTGACCGGGCACCCGCACGGCCTTCGCCATCACGACCAGTCCCTCGGCGAGCAGGCCCGCGCCGACCACGAGCATCAGCCCGTTGCCGGACTGCACCGCGCCGGGGTCGATCAGGTTCATCACGAACCCGGCTGCGAGCCGCGCGGCGATGCTGGCCAGCCACAACACGATCGTCACGGCGGTGTAGCGGAGCATCACGATGCCGTTCTGCTCGTACGTGCGGATCGTCAACCCGCGCAGCAACCCGAAGACCACGCTGAGCGCCGCGCCGGCCACGAGGAACACGATCGCGGTCACCGAGTGCGCGGACGTCTGCGTCAGTCCGATGATCCCGAGCACCACCGGGAGCACGAGCAGCCGCTTCCCCACCGCGGGCTCCCCCATCAACCGGCGCGCCATCACGTAGATGATCGCCGCGGCGATCAGCACAATCTGCACAGTCCCTGTCATGGGCTCAACGTTAGGAATTCGCGCAGGTCAGCGCGTGGACCCAGTGCTGTAGCCAGGGTGGAGATCCGTCTCCACCCGTGGGTTGAGAGGCGGGGCAAAACGGGTAAATCAGGTCATGGAGTGGATCACTCGGCTGATGGAGGCGCTGGGCTCGCCGGGCGCGGGGCTCGCGGTCGCGCTGGAGAACGTGTTCCCGCCGGTGCCGAGCGAGGTGATCCTGCCGCTGGCCGGGTTCACCGCGGGTCAGGGCAAGATCTCGCTGGTCGCCGCGATCGCGTGGACCACGGCGGGCTCCGTCGTGGGCGCTCTGGTGCTGTACTTCCTGGGGCACTGGCTGGGCTTGGAGCGGTTGCGGCGAATCGCTCGCCGCGTGCCGTTCGTGTCCGAGTCCGATGTGGACAAAGCCGACTCGTGGTTCGACGAGCACGGCAACGCGGCCGTGTTCATCGGGCGGATGGTGCCGGTGGTGCGGAGCCTGATCTCCATCCCGGCCGGGGTGTCCGGAATGCCGCTCGGCCGCTTCACCCTCTACACCGCGGCGGGCAGCCTGGTGTGGAACTCCGCGCTGATCCTCGCGGGCTACTTCCTGGGCGAGAACTACGAGCTGATCGACCGCTACCTGGGCTGGGTCTCCACGGCCGTGCTCGCCGCGCTGGCCATCGCCATCGTCTGGTTCGTGGTCTCGCGCTTGAAGGCGCGCCGCTCGTAGAGCACCGACGCCGCGGCGATCGCCAAGCCCGCCAGCGAAAGCGCCACGCCGACCCACGCCGTGGACGTGTAACCCCAGCCCGCCGCGATCGCCAGGCCACCGAGCCACGCGCCCGCGCCGTTCGCGACGTTGAGCGACGAGTGGTTCGACGAGGACGCGAGCGACGGTGCGTCCGGCGAGGCGTCCATGAGCCGGATCTGCAGTGCCGCGGCCAGAATCTGCACGACGAAGCCGAGCAGGAACAGGTTCACGAACAGGAACACGGGGATCGTCGCCGTCAGCCCGAAGAGGACCAGGATCAGGCAGACCGCGATCAGGCCGCCGAACACCGAGCCCATCGCGGACCGGTCGACGAACCTGCCGCCGAACGTCGCGCCGAGCGTCATGCCGAGTCCGAACACCGCGAGCATCCACGGGACAGTCGACGCGGACAGCCCGGCGACCTTGGTCGTCAGCGGCGCGACGTAGGAGTAGACGGCGAACATGCCGCCGAAGCCGATCATGCCGGTGAAGATCGCGAACCACACCGTCGGCCGCCCGAACGCGCGGACCTCGCCCTTCATCGACGCGCCCTCGACCTTGGGCATCTTCGGCACCCACGCCGAGATGGCAGCTGCGGTGACGAGGGCGATCACCGACACCGCCAGGTACGCCGTGCGCCACCCGATCTGCTGCCCCGCCGCCGTCGCGAGCGGCACGCCGACAAGGTTCGCCACGGTCAGACCGACCATCACGCGCGCAACAGCCGTGCCGCGCCGTTCGGGTGCCACGAGCGTTGCCGCCACCACCGCCGCGATGCCGAAGAACGCGCCGTGCGGCAGTCCGGCGACAAACCGTGCCACGAGCAGCAGCGTCTTGTCCTGAGCCGCGGCACTCAGCCCGTTGCCCAGCGCCACCGCCAGCATCAGCCCGATGAGCATCCCCTTGCGCGGCAGCTTGGCCCCGAGCACCGCGATCAACGGCGCCCCGACCACCACACCGGCGGCGTAGAAGCTGATCGCGTGCCCAGCCTCGTAGTCCGGGATCTTGAACGTCTCCGCGATCTGCGGCAGCAGCCCCATCGTCGCGAACTCGGTCGTACCGATGCCGAACCCGCCGAGCGCGAGCGCGGTCATGGCGCGGGTGGTGTTCACGGCTCCCCTTGGACTAGTTAGCAACCGGAACGATTTTACGGTCTTTCTGACGCGCTTCAGAAGCCTTCCCGGCGGTGCCGCTGCTCACACGCTTTTCGATCCAGATGGAGACCGCGGCCACCATGAGTCCGCCCACAGCCAGCAGCGCCCCGATCCAGTTCGGCGCCGTGTAGCCGAGCCCGTGCTCGATCGCGATCCCGCCGAGCCACGCCCCACCGGCGTTGCCGAGGTTGAACGCCGCGATGTTCGCCGCACTGGCCAGCGCGGGCGCCCCCGCCGCGGTCTGCATGACCCGCATCTGCAACGGCGGCACCGCCGCGAACCCGGCCGCCCCGAACAGCACGATCGTGATCGCGGCCAGCGGCATCGAGTGCGCGGTGAACACGAACGCCGTCAGGACGGCCGCCAGTGCGATGAGGATGACGATGAGGCTCTTCATCACCGACCGGTCGGCCGCCTTGCCGCCGAGCAGGTTGCCCGCGAACAGCCCCACCCCGAACAGCACCAGCAGCCACGTGACCGCCGACGTCGAGAAGCCCGCGACCTCGGTCATCATCGGCGCGATGTACGTGAACGACGCGAAGACGCCCGCAAACCCGAACGTGGTCATCAGCAGTGCGAGCCACACCTGCGGGTTCCGGAACACCTTGAGCTCACTGCGCAGGTCGCTGCCGTGGCTCTCTTTCTGCGGCACCAGGAACAGGATCCCGAGCAGCCCGATCACGCCCAGCCCCGTGACCGCCCAGAACGTCGACTGCCACCCCAGCGCCTGCCCGAGCGCCGTCCCCATCGGCACGCCCAGAACGTTCGCCACGGTCAGTCCGGTGAACATCAACGCGATAGCGCTCGCCTTGCGTTGCGGCGCCACGAGGTCAGCAGCAACAACCGACCCGACGCCGAAGAACGCCCCGTGCGCCAACGCCGCCACCACGCGCCCACTCATCAGCACGCCGTAGGTGTCGGCCAACGCCGAGACGAGGTTGCCCGCGATGAACAGCACCATCAGCGCCATGAGCATCTTCTTGCGCGGCAACCGCCCACCCAGCACGGTCAGCAACGGCGCGCCCACCACCACCCCGAGCGCGTAGCCGGAGATCAGCAGCCCGGCCGACGGAATGGAAACGCCCAGGTCAGTGGCCACCTCGGGCAACAGCCCCATGATCACGAACTCGGTGGTGCCGATGGCAAAAGCGCTGATCGCGAGCGCGAGCAGAGCGACAGGCATGATCACACAGTCCTTGAAGTCGTAGGTTGTCCGCGTGAGCAATAGTTGCACACGCGGGCAATTGCACGCGACTCCTAGCCAGGTGAACCCAGTCACCCCTGAAACGATGAACGGCGCATTCATCCACCTCACGTGGACGAATGCGCCGTTCATCGAGGACTTGCTCAGATGCGCGGGACCTCGACGAGCGTCCGCCCGTTCAGCGGCTGCGTCGCACGAGCGTTGCCCGCGGTGAACAGCCCCTTGAAGCGCGCGATCGTCGCGGCCGTGACGTGCTGCTCGCCGGCCAGGTACCACTCGACGCCCTCGGTGAAGGGCGCCGTGGTGAGCGAGCCGGTGTAGTGCAGCGTGTGGTTGTCGTAGGCCGGCAGCAGCCGGTTGAGGTTGATCGGCTCGATCTCGACCTGGGAGCCGCACTCCGGCGCGAGCTTGGCCAGCACGTCGTCCACGACCGAGTGCGCGCCCACGACCAGCGGGACGCCGACCACGAGCAGCTTGCCCTCGGCGCTGCGGTGGACGAGGTGCATCTCGAGCGGGGTGTTGCGGCCGGCGAACTGGTGCTCCGACGGCGTGTGGAAGTGGAACTGCACCAGGTCGTACCGGGTGCCGGCGACGGTGACGTGGCCCGAGCCGGGCGCGACGTCCGCCTGCTCGGTCTCCTCCTGGTCGCGGGTCGTGCAGCCGTTGGGCTTGTCCGCGTCCTTGCGGATGTACTTCAGTTCCAGCGCGGAGTCGCCGTAGGTGACGTCGAGCTTGGGCGCGTGCGGGTCGAACCGGATCGCGCCGGGCGTCACGTTGACGGGACTCTGCTTCGGTGTCCCCGACTCAGCCGGGCCGGCCGCGAAGAACGACGCGGTGAGCACCAGCGGAAGAAGAGCCGGAAGGGACCGTCTTAGGTTCATTGCTTCACTTTTCACCCGATCGAGTGAAAAGGGAGCAAAAGTGTGGCCACGCTCTCACGGTTCCGGAATTCGTTCCGGTCTCAATTGGAGGAAAACCCCCAAAAGCCTTTCCACGACGCGGAATTCACTGTGAAAGGATCACCCGGTGAACTTGGGGGAGCTCATCGCGAAATACGACATTCCGGGCGCGCAGGTCGCTGTTCTCGACGACGGCGAGATCCACGACGAGGCGGCCGGCGTGCTCAGCACCCACACCCAGGTCGAGACCACCACCGACTCGGTGTTCAAGACCGGTTCGATCACCAAGATCTGGACCGCCACCCTCGTCCGGCAACTGGTCGCGGAAGGCGCGCTCGACCTGGACCAGCCCGTCAGGAGCTACCTGCCGGGCTTCCAGCTGAAAGACCACGAGGCCACGAACACCATCACCGCCCGGCACCTGCTCACCCACACCAGCGGCATCGCGCCCAACCACTTCACCGACACCGGCCAGAACGCCGACGCGATCGAGAAGTTCGTCGCCACCCTCGCCGACGAGGAACACCTCCTGCCACCCGGCACCCTGCACTCCTACTCCAACACCGGGTTCACCGTCCTCGGCAGGCTCGTGGAAGTTCTGCGCGGCCGGCATTTCCACGACGTCCTCCGCGAACGCCTTATTACGCCGTTAGGCCTAAAGGCAATCGCCACCGACACCTACGAAGCGCTCCTGCACCGCACCGCAGTCGGACACGTGAAAACAACACCTACGACAAAATGGGCGATTTCGTACAAAACAACGCCCAGCGGTTCGCACCTCGCGATGAGCGCCCACGAACTGCTCACGTTCGTCCACCACCACCTCACCGATCCCACACTCGCAGCACTGCGCGAGCACCAAGTCGACGTCCCGGACTTCGGCGGAGGCGTCACGAGCTGGGGCCTCGGCTGGATGCGCTACCCCGGCGGCGTCCTCGGCCACACCGGCGTCTCCAAGGGCCAGAAGGCTTTCCTGCGCGTCGACCCGTCAGCAAACCGAGCCGTGGCCGTGCTGACCAACAGCACCAACGGCGATCCCCTGGCCCACGAGGTGTTCACCGCGACAGGCTTCGACCCCACACCGATTCCCACACCACCGGCGAACCCCGTCCCCATCGACGACCGGATGTGCGGGACCTATCGGAACCCGCTGTACGACATCACCCTCACCTCGACATCCCTGACCTACCGCCCGCGCAACGACCTCGCCGCGTCGTTCCGCGGCACCACGCCCGTCGAGGTCGTGAGGCTCAACGACGACTCGATCATCACCACCGGCACCCACGAGGTCATGTCCCTGATCGGTTCCGACGAGGCCGGTCGCGCGAAATACCTCCACAACGGCGGTGCGGCGTACAGGATTGCCTGATGGTCACCGTCGCCGACATCCGTGCCGTGGCGCTGTCGTTGCCGCGCACCACCGAACACCTGATCCGCGACCGCGTGAAGTTCCGCGTGGGCCAGATCGTCTACGCGGCCCTCTCCCGCGACGAAACCGTGCTGGGCTTCGGTTATCCGCGCGAGGAACGCGAGGCGCTGGTCGCGAGCGACCCGGTGAAGTTCGCGTTCCCCAGCCAGTCCGACATGCGGTTCCAGTGGGTGCACGCCTCGATGGCCGAGCTCGACGTCGAGGAGATGACCGAGCTCGTCATCGGCGCTTGGACCTTGTGCGTGCCGAAGAAGGTCATCCGCGCCCACCTCGGCGAGGACTACCTTTAGTCAACACTGAAGCTATAGAGCTGACCGTCTCGCAGTTCGACGAAGGTCCCGTCGTGGTGCGCGACCGGCCGGAACCCCGGCACCAGGACGATTCGCGCGCCACGCGAGGGCTCCCAGACCTCGAGCCCGGCCTCACCGCTCACGTACAGCAGCCCCGCACGTCCCCACATCCGGCCGACGGGCCCGGCGAACGGCTCCAGCGCACGCCCGCTCGGCACCTCGTACAGCTCCACGCCGTCGAGCATCGCCTCGTCGTCGGCGCCGATCCGCTGGATCGCGACCACGTCAGGCGACACCCACGCGACGGGCTGGTCCCACGCGTAGGCGCGATCGGCCAACGCCACGACCCGCTGGAAGTCGGCGTCGTAGACCTGCGGAATGCCGAGGGGGTGCCAGAACCAGCTGTCGTCGAGCACCCAGCGCCCGGTCGGGCTGACGGTGAGCCGGCCGTGGAAGTTGTGGCCGCCGGTGTCCTCCTGCCACAGCAGCGCCCCGGTCGCGAGGTCGAACACCGAGAGCCGGTTCCAGTCGGAGCCCGCGACGACCCGCCCACCGGGCAGGAACGCGACGGGGAACGGTGTCGTGTCGCTGTGGTAGCGGCCGCGGTCCAGTTCCACCACGACCGCGCCCGACCGCAGATCGACCACGACGCCCTTTCGCCCGTAGTCCAGCACCACCGCCGCGTGCCGGCCGTCCGGTGACGTGTGCAGCGCGGGCAAGGCCTTGCCGTGATCTTCGTCGACCAGCTTCACCTCGTGCGCGACCCCGCCGGACAGGGTCACGAGGCCTGCCGCGGTGAACGCCAGCCAGCCGTCCGGCAGCGGCGCGAGACACCTGTCGTTGAGCATTCGCACGTCACAGACCTGTGATCGCACGCCCTGCAGCTCGCGATCCTCGTGCAGGACCTCGGGCGTGCCCTTCCACCCCAGCACGTCGGACCAGCCGTACTCGCAAGCCCGGTCCACACAGCCTTCGCACGCCGTCAGCAGCACGGGCGAGTCCGCGCAGTCCTCGCAGGCGAGGTCGAAGCGCACCCGCACACCGGTCAGCACCCGGTAGTGCGACGGCGGCTCCTCGACCAGCAAATGTCCGCACAGACGCGGCTTCCCGGCCGCCGCGACGTGACCGCACTCCAGCAACTCCACAACGACTCAACCTACGCTGAGCGCGTGCAGCCGGCCGTCGCGCAGCTCGGCGAAGACCCCGTCGCGATGTGCGATCGGCCGAAACCCTTCCACCACACCGAACCGCAGCTCGCGCTCGGGATCCCAGCCCTCGAACCCGGCCTCACCGCTCACGTACAACGCCCCGTCGTGTGCCCACATCGGCCCCGTCACGCCGGGCAACAGCGCCATCGGCGGCTCGTCCGGTTCACCGAGCTGGCCGACGTTGTAGATCTCGATGCCGTCGCCCTCGAAGTAGCGGTCCTCGGTCCGTTGAACCGCAACGATTCCAGGCAACGGCCACGCGACCGGCTGGTCCCACGGGTAGTCGCGGAACGCCAGGTAGGTGCCCTCCGGGTCGCCGCCGGTCCGCAGCCACTCGTCGACGTCGACGACCGTGGGCGCACCATCGGGATGCCACACCCACCGGTGGTCGACGAACCACCGGCCGCACGGACTCACCGTCAACCGCCCGTGGTACTCGGAGAAGTCCGTCTCCCGCTCGGTCAGCACGGCACCAGTGCCGAGGTCGATCACGTCGAGCCGGCACACCTCGGTGGCCGCGACCACGCGGTCGCCGGGCAGGAACCCGATCGGGAACGGGGTGGTCGTCGCCGTGTGGACGTCGTCGCGGTCCAGGCTCAGCACCACCTCCCCGGACGCGAGGTCGACCACCACGCCCAAGTTGCCGTAGTCGTTCACCACAGCGGCATAGCGGCCGTCCGGTGAGGTGTGCAGCGCCGGGATCGCTTCCCGCCACGCCTCTTCGCCGTAATCCTCGACGGTCAGCGGAGGCGGGCAGAGCAGTCCCGCGTTGAGTGCGACGAGCCCGTCGGCGGTCCGCGCCAGCCAGTCACCGGGCAACGGTGCGAGGCACCGGTCGCTGAGAAGTTCGACATCCCACGGCACGATTTGCCGTGTACCAAAACCATCTTCCATAACACCATGAGAGTGAAGCGCGGGCGAGCACCCCGTAAAGCGATTATTCAGCGCACAGGCACGCGACGCCGCGCTCGATCCACTCCTGCCCGGCCCACTCGGGGTGACGTTCGATCATCAGGGCCCGCACCTCGGCCACGACGTCCGGGGAGTCGCGCCGGCGCCAGGTCTCGTCGCGAAGCTCGCGCAGGTAGTCCCGGACATCGGCCAGCACCTCCTGGCCGCCAGCAGTCCCGTGCCCTGGCACGACAATCCGGGGCGCGGCGGCGATCAGCCGGTCCATCACCGCGATCCACGCCACCCCGGACACGTCGGTGTCGTGCGGCGGGAACCACGGGAAGATCGCGAACTGCCCGGTCTCCGCCAGGTCGCCGGTGAACAGCACACCCGCGTCCGGCACCTCGATCACCTGGTCCCCCAGCGTGTGCCCGCGCCCGGTCGGCCGCAGCACGACCGATCGACCACCGAGATCGAGCGTGTGCACGCCGTCGAACACGAAGTCCGGCACGGGTACCTCGCAACCGTCCAACCTCGAAGCGATCGCCCCGCCGAAGCCGCGGAACATCTCCAGATAACCGGATCCCTTGCGCCGCAAGTCATCCGCCTGAGCCCGATTCACCACGTACGAGCCCACGAACACGGAAGCCCCGAACGCGTGCTCGGGATGGAAGTGCGTAGTCGTCAGGTAGATCCGCCGCCCCCGAGCCACTTCAGCCGCGAGCTCCAACACATGAGAAGCGTTCTCGACACCAAGTCCCGTGTCCACAACGAGAACGGCGTCCGCGCCACCGATCACCCCGATGTTGGGCACGAGACCAGCACCGTCGTTCGGAATCACCACAACATCAGGAGCGACCTCAGCAGCGCCGGAGACCTGGACGACGGGGTCAGGAAGGTTCATGCCCCCACTCCACCGCCACACCCCGCCACGAGTCCAAGACCAAGAACGCAGACCCGATACCTGGCGAGTATCGTGCCTGATCATGGAGCTGCGAACCCTGCGCTACTTCGTCGCGGTCGCGGAGGAACGACACTTCGGCCGTGCCGCCCGGCGCCTCCACATGAGTCAGCCACCGTTGAGCCGCGCGATCAAGCAACTCGAATCCGCCCTCGGCACCACGCTGCTGCACCGCTCCCCCGCCGGCGTCACGCTCACCGAGTCCGGCCACACCCTGCTGCTCGAGGCGAAAGCCCTGCTGGAGCACGCCGATCGCATCAAAACCGCGCTCGCGAGGACGACCATCACCGTGGGCATCCTCGGCGACAACGGCGCGGCCAGACTCGCGAAAGCCTTCAGGGACAAGCATCCCGACGTCGAGATCCGCATCCGCGAGGCCGACCTCACCGACCCGACGTGCGGTCTGCGCACCAACCAGGTCGACATCGCCTTCACGCGCGGCCCGTTCGACACGAGCGGGCTCAAAACCCTTGTCCTGCGCCAAGATCCGATCGGCGCGGTGCTGCGAGCGGACGACCCGCTCGCGAACAGGACCCACCTCACCACCGACGACCTGGACGACCGCGTCTGGTTCCAGTTCCCCGAAGGCACCGACGAGATCTGGCAGAGCTTCTGGCACGGCGGCAAACCCAGGCAGGGCCCCACGGTCCGCGCGGTTCAGGAGTGCGTCCAGTCCGTGCTCTGGAACGGCACGGTCGGCCTGGCCCCGCTCGGCCACGACCTCGGCGACGAACTCACCACCATCGCGGTCCGAGACCTGCC
>JAVXWK010000393.1:0-6671 GCA_032230575.1 Pseudonocardiales bacterium
CTGCGGATCTCGCAGCGGATGGTGGAGACACACCTGCAACGCGTCCGGCAGAAGCTCGACTTGACGACACGGGCGCAGATCGCGGCCTGGGCGGCCAGCCACCTCGTCAGGTGAGCCAGGCGCGGGGAAATCCGGCGGCAAGTCGCCAACCGCGCGGACGAGCATCGGGCGCAGGGACGGCGACGCTAAACGCGCGGACCCGCTGCGGGGGGTCCGGGGGCGCAGCCCGCCGGGTGGGGTCTGGGGGCTTCGCCCCCAGAAAACACGACGAGATGGCCTGGTGAGCGCGTTCCGCGAACACTGGTCACCCACCATCGAGTGAGGTCGGGGGGACTCGAACCCCCACTGGCTGGGACCTAAACCCAGTGCCTCTGCCAATTGGGCTACGACCCCTCACATGGAAGCCTATAGCGCTTCCATGTACTCGCTCTCCCGGGTCGCTCAATCCTCCAGCACCGGCCGTCCACTACGGTTGGCCCCAGAACCGCTGCTAGGAGGACATGTGGCCCGCGATCCCGACACCATCCAGCGCGAGATCGAGCAGGCTCGCACCGCGCTGGCCGCCACCCTGGACGAGCTCAGCGTGCGGGCGAACCCGCAGAAGCTCGTCGAGCAGGGCAAGTCGTCCGTGCTCGACGTGCTGAGCCAGCCCAAGGTCAAGTACACCCTGATCGCCGTCGGCGCCGTGGTGGGCTTCGCGCTGGTCCGCAAGCTCTTCCGTTAGGACACCCGCACCAACGGCAAGAGGACCTGCTCGACGACCTTCTCCACGAACGGCTCGTCGAGCGGGTCACCGGTGAGCATCAGCCGGTAGATCAGCGCCGCGCCCGCGATCTCGACGGCCATGCCGCGCGGGGCGTCGGCCTTCAGCTCGCCCCGTTCGGCGGCGCGGTCGAGGATCCCGCGCAGGACGTCGCGCTGCGAGATCAGGAACGTCTCCCGGAACGCCGCCGCGAGCTCGGGCTCGTGCGGCAGCTCGCCTACGAGTGCCTGGGCGGCCTTGCCGATCGGTCCGGAGAGGAACGCGGCGAACGACGAGAGGAACTCGCGCAGGTCGCCGGCCAGGGAGCCGGTGTCCGGTGCCGCGAGGTTCTGCGTGGCGAGCTGGGTGCACGTGTCGATCACGAGATCGAGCTTCGACTCCCACCGCCGGTAGATCGTGGCTTTGCCCGCCCTCGCGCGAGCTGCCACGGCGTCCATGGTGAGGGCCCGGTATCCGACCTCTGCCATCACCTCGAGCGCTGCCTGACGTAATGCGTCGTCCCTGCTGGCGTCGCGAGGACGGCCCCGCTGGGGGACCCTGCCCTCGTTGAACGCCGCTGTCGACACGGCCATGCCACGCCACCTCCCAATAGCAAGGGCACGGCTCGTGCGACTCTCCCCGCCCCTTTGGCGGGACATCCTAGGCGTTACGCCCATCTCAGAGGAGCAAGAGCACCCGGTTGTTGCTTCGTGTTGCGTGTAGTGGGGTCTTGCGCGATGTGACCCAGAACTCCTACCTTTCCCGTTGTCTGGACCAGGCTGCACCGCCGCGCAGCAAGACGTGAGGGTTCGTCATGCGCGGGCGAGGAGTGGGCAATGGTCTTGGGTAGGCGGGGTTTTCTTGGTGGAACCACAGCGGCGGTGCTGCTCGCCCAGACGGGTGTAGCGACCGGAAAAGAGACCGTGTCCTCGGATGTCTTCGACTGCGATGGCATGTCGGAGCGGGACTGGGAAAAGTTCATCGGGGCGCAGGATCTCGTTTGGCAGAAGCCTCCGACCCAGTACGGGCAGGCGCCGTTCCTGGGTGACGGCCGGCTGGGCAGCGTCGTGTACGCGGAGGGCAACACGGTCCGCTTCACCGTGCAGCACGCGGATGTGCAGGACCACCGCACCACCGGTGGCAGCCAGTTCGGCGTGTGCAGACTCCCGGTCGGCAACCTCAAGCTGACCGCCGCGGGCACCGTGACGGCCGTCGACTGGCGGCTGGACCTGTGGAACGCGGAACTGCGTGGGACCGTGACCACCTCGTCGGGCGTGATCTCGTTCATCGCCTACGTCCACTCCACGCGGTCGGTGCTGTCGTTGCAGGTCACGGCTTCCGGTGACGAGAAGCCGGTGCTGGAGTTCGTCCCGTCCAAGGCGATTCCGCCGCGCGCGGACTTCAACCCGCTGCCGGACGGGTACGTGTTCAACCCCGACCCCGTGACGAAAACCGACGGCCGCGAGACGCTCGTGACGCAGGCCCTGAACGCGGGTGGTCAGACGGCAACCGCTTTCCGGCTCATCACGACCGGACGGACGCAGCGGCTCCTGCTGTCGGTCGCGCACACCTATCCCGAGGTGGACGCCGACAAGATCGTGCTGAAGGCCGTGCGCGAGGCCGCGGTGCTCGGCGGGCTGCTGACCCGGTCGCACCGCAAGTGGTGGAACGCCTTCTACCAGAAGAGCTTCCTGTCGTTCGGCGAGCAGCGGCTGCAGTCGTTCTACTGGATCCAGCTCTACAAGGTCGCGTCCGGATCACGGGCCGGAAGCCCGGTGATGGCGACGACCGGCCCGTGGCTGGAGAAGACGCCGTGGGCCGCCGCGTGGTGGAACCTCAACGTCCAGCTGGAGTACTGGCTGATCCACGGCTCCAACCACCTGGAGCTGGACTCGATCACGTCGACGCTGAAGGACAACCAGGAGCAGCTCGCCCTCAACGTCAAGGAGCAGTACCGGAACGACTCGGCCGGCGTCGGGCGCAGCACCGACTCGTCGACGTCGAACGCGGGGACGCTGTACGAGCCCGGTGCGGGCGGGACCGGGGTGAAGGAGCTCGGCAACCTCACGTGGGGTCTGCACAACGTCTGGCTGTCGTACCGGCACAGCATGGACGTCCGGATCCTCGCCGACGTCGTGTTCCCGTTGCTGCGGCGGTCGATCAACTACTACCTGCACTTCCTGAAGAAGGGCAACGACGGCAAGCTCCACCTCGACGTCACGACCTCGCCGGAGTACGGCGACGCGCCGGACTGCAACTACGACCTGCAGCTGATCCGGTGGGGTTGTCAGACGCTGATCGACTCGGCCGCGTTGCTGAAGATCAACGATCCGCTTGCCGACAAGTGGCGTGAGGTTCTGCGCGACCTCACGCCTTACCCGGTGGACGAGAACGGGTTCATGATCGGGGCCGGGGTGCCGTTCGCCGTGTCGCACCGGCACTTCTCGCACCTGCTGGCGACGTTCCCGCTGATGACGGTGAACTGGGAGCAGCAGGAGAACCGCTCGTTGATCGAGAAGTCGTTGCACCACTGGATGTCGCTGGAACCCGCGCACCGCGGCTACAGCTACTCCGGGTCCGGATCGATCGCGGCGCGCATGTTCCGCGGCGACGAGGCCTACGGGTACTTCGTGAAGATGTTCGACACCACGAAGCGCTACCCGGTGCTCGAGAACACCATGTACACCGAGGCCGGTCCCGTGGTGGAGACGCCGTTGTCCGGTGCGCAGACCATCCACGACTTCGTGTGCCAGAGCTGGGGTGGCGTGATCCGGGTGTTCCCGGCCGTGCCGTCCGCGTGGCCGGACGTCGTGATCGCCGGCCACTCCTGCGAGGGCGGGTTCTCGGTGACCGCTCGACGTTCTGGTGGCAAGACACAGTTCGTGCTCGTCCGTAGCCGCGCGGGTGAGCCATTGGTGCTGAGGCACGGAATCGACGGTCCGGTGTCCGTGGTGACGCCGGGTGGTCGTCCGGTCCGGTACCACGACCGCGGTGACGGGACGTTCGAGATCCCGTTGCGCCGCGGTCAGGAAGTCCTGGTGCATCCCAGGGGCCGCCGCCCCGACCTGGCTGTGAAGCCGGTCAGCATCACGATCCCGGGCAAGTCCTGGGGTCTGCCAGCGTGACCCCCTCGAGAGGAATTTCCATGCGCACTCTCGCCCTGGCCGTACTGACCACAATGGTCAGTGCGGTCCTGGTCGCCCCTGCCGCACGAGCATTGCCCGACGGGTTGGCACTCACCCCGCCGATGGGCTTCAACAACTGGAACACCACCGCGTGCCGCGCGGAGTTCAACGAGGCGATGGTCAAGGGCATCGCCGACATCTTCGTGAACAAGGGCCTGAAGGACGCGGGCTACGAGTACGTCAACATCGACGACTGCTGGGCCGAGAAGACCCGTGACTCGGCCGGCAAGCTCGTGCCGAACAAGACGCGGTTCCCCAACGGCATCAAGGCCGTCGCGGACTACGTGCACTCGAAGGGCCTGAAGTTCGGCATCTACACGAGCGCCGGAACCAAGACCTGCAACAAGGACAACGGTTTTCCGGGTGGCCTGAACCACGAGGAGTCCGACGCCGCGCAGTTCGCGTCGTGGGGCGTCGACTACCTCAAGTACGACAACTGCAACAACAGCGGTGTCGACGCCAAGCAGCGCTACCGCAAGATGCGCGACGCGTTGAAGAAGACCGGCCGGCCGATCGTCTTCTCGTTGTGCGAGTGGGGTCAGAACAAGCCGTGGGAGTGGGCCTCCGACACCGGGCACCTGTGGCGCACGACCGGTGACATCAACGACACCTGGCCGCGCACGATGGACATCTACGAGAAGAACGTCGTGCTTGATCAGTACGCCGGTCCGGGCCACTGGAACGACCCCGACATGCTCGAGGTCGGCAACGGCAAGATGTCCGCAACCCAGTACCGCAGCCACTTCTCGCTGTGGGCGGTCATGGCGGCGCCGCTGCTGATCGGGTCGGACCTGCGCAAGGTCAACGCCGACACGTTCACGATCCTGGAGAACAAGGACGTCATCGCGGTCGACCAGGACAAGCTCGGCAAGCAGGGCAAGCGGATCAAGACGACCGGCAAGACCGGTGTCGACGTGATCGTGAAGCCGCTGGCCAACGGCGACAAGGCCGTGGCGCTGTTCAACAAGTCCGGTTCGACGCAGACGATCTCGACCTCCCTGTCCGAGATCGGCATGTCCGGGCCCGCCACGCTGAAGGACCTCTGGACCAAGTCCACGCGCACCACGACCGGCGCGATCTCGGCGTCGGTTCCGTCTTTGGCGACTGTGATCTACCGCGTGTCGAAGGGTGACGGCGGTCCGCGTCCGACCCCGCCGGCCGGTACCTCCGACCTGTCCGCGTTCGACGCCACGTCGTCCACGAACGGCTGGGGTCCGGTCGAGATCGACAAGTCGGTCGGCAACCAGGCCGCCGGTGACGGCAAGACCCTGACGATCAACGGTGTCACGCACGCGCGCGGTTTCGGTGCACACGCGGCCTCGACGATCGAGTTCTACCTCGGCCGCAAGTGCTCGTCGCTGACCGTCGACGTCGGCATCGACGACGAGGTGGGAGCGGGCAAGGGATCGGTGGTGTTCCAGGTGTTCGCGGACGACACCAAGGTCGCCGACTCGGGGGCGCTGACCGCGGACAACGCGGCGAAGAAGCTCACCGCGTCACTCACCGACGCGGAGAACCTGCGGCTGGTGCTGACCGACGGCGGCGACAACATCAACTCCGACCACGGTGACTGGGCGACCCCGCGCATCACCTGTTCGTAGTGTCTTGTGGACAGCCCGTGACCTGGTGTAACGCAGGTCACGGGCCGTCCTATACGTCGGGCATGAAAGCAACTCGGCTTCTCCCTGCCCTCGCGGCCGCCGCGGCGCTGGTGCTCGCTCCGGGCCTGGGGCTCGCCGACCCCGGGGACGGTCACGGGAACGGGATCACGAACAACCCGAACGTCCCACCAGGACAGTCTGGACAGGACACTTCCACGCCCCAGCCGCCGTCGAACGCGGACTTCAGCGGCAACGGCGCGAACGTGAACGGCCCGTACGACTCGACGCGCGACGGCTCGCCGTCGTTGAACGGCAACGGTGGCGGCGAGGCGGTCGGCAAGCCCTGCGCCGGTTGCGTGGGCAAGGCCGACAACAAGAACCCGCCGGGCCAGCAGCCGGGCGGCTCGGACGCCAACGCGGGCTACGAGTGCGACACCAACCACGGCGTGGGCCGCTCGAACCCGGCGCACACGGGTTGCAAGCCCGGCGAGACTCCGCCTTCGACGACTCCGGAGACCCCGCCGGCCAAGACGGAGGTTCCGCCGCCTCCTGGTGGCGGAGCCGCGCCTCAGGCCCCGGCCCCGCAGGCCGCTGCCGAGGTCGACGAGCTGGCGTTCACCGGGTTCGACGTGCTGCCGTTCGCTCTCGGCGGCCTCGCCCTGGTGGGTGCGGGCGTGGTCATGACGCGCCGGGGCCGCCGGTCCTGACGCGGGCGACGGCGAGCTGGGTCATGTACCGCTTGGTGACCCGGCCGTCGTACCGCGTGTCGATCAGGCCCTTGATGTCCGCGATGAGCTCGTCGCGGGTCGGCAGGGCGATGTGGTTCGAGTACGTGAGGAGCAGGTCGGTGTACGCCTCGGTGTCGTAGGCCTGTTCCCACTCGTACCGGAAGAACTCGGGCTGCTCGAAGCGGTCGCTCTCGTCGAACTCGCGCGGGATCTCGTCCGCCTGCGATAGCCGGAGGTTCGGCGGGGTGGCCGGATCCCAGCGCTCGTAGCAGTCCTGGACGTCCACGAAGAACTGCGACGTGCCGCCCGCGATGTGGTGCGTCGAGATCACGGCGAGCATCCCGCCCGGCTTCAACGCGGCCGCGCACCGGTCCATGCGGGTGCGCGGGTCGAGCCAGTGGAACGCCGTCGCCGA
>JAVXWK010000327.1:0-24836 GCA_032230575.1 Pseudonocardiales bacterium
CAGCTTCCTGACTCCGGGGATGATGCCAAGTAGGTCGGTTGCGTTGTGGAGGGCCCTCGGCTTTGGCCGGGGGCCTTTTGCTTTGGAAGCTTCCTCCTCGGCTTGATCTGGCGTCCGCAGGTACTACCAACTCATGATCGAACCGCCGCTGACCACCACCAACAGCTCATGCCCAGGCGGCCAGGAGGGCTGCGAGTTCCTGTGGCTTGCTCAGTTGGACGCAGTGGCCTGCGGCCAGTTCCACCGGTTCGATGCCCAGGCGGTCTGCGACTACTCGCCGCATGAAGGTTGGCGGGAAGAAGCGGTCGTTCGTGCACAGGATGAAGTGCGTTGGCAGGTCGGGCATTGCGTCCAGGGGCCACGGGATTCCCATGGCGTGCTCGGACATGCCCCGTTCCCGCTTCTGCGACTCCGCAGCCAGATCCGGTGGGACGTCGTGCCAGAACTGGTCTTCCAGGCCGGAGTCTTCATAGCCCGCCTTCTCCCACCAGTCGCCTGGCGTTTCGCCTGGTTTGGGGAGCATCGCGGTGACGAGGACGAGGGCCTTGGCGTTGATCTGTGCCGCCACCAGAGGAGCGACGAGGCCGCCGAAGGAGTGACCCACCACGACCACGTCCTCTGTGGACGGGAGGGCGGCCACCACCGTGGTCGCCCAGTCCGTCAGGTCCTTCGTCTCGTCCTCCGTGGGGAGGTCGGGGGCGATGACGGTGTGGCCCTCGGCTTCCAGGGCGGCTGCTACCAGGTGCCAGGACCAGCCGACGTCGCCTGCTCCGTGCACGATCGCGAAGGTCGTCATGTGGGGAGACTATTCGCGGCGTTCGATTGGCAGGCGGGAACGGGTGAAGATGGCCGCCCCCAGCATGGCTACCGCTGGTACGGCCATGAGTGAGATGGCGATGTTGGGCCAGGGGATCGTCAGTGGGTTGAGGTCTGGCCGGGGCCAGATGGTGGTGGAGCCGACGTTCAGGGCGGCTAGGAGTGCCAGGGCTGAGCCTGCGCCTGCCGCTGTGCCCAGGAGGCCGCCCAGGCCCGCGATCACGCCTGCTTGGCTCAGCGACAGGAGTTTGCGCAGGGTTGGGGTGGCGCCTACCGCGGCGAGAGTGGTCAGGTCTCGGCGGCCGTCGGCTGCTGCCAGGCCGGTGGCGAGGGCGGCGGCTGCGAGGGTGATGATGCCGGCTACCAGGCCGAGGATGCTCAGGGCTTGTTGGACGTCGGATTCTGTCGGGCGGTCCACGTGTACTTCGTACTCGCCGCCCAGGGCTGCTGTCAGGGCGTCCTGTTCGGACTCGGTGGGCATTCGGGTCGTGGTGGCGTAGAGGGTGAAGGTGGAGGTGCCGAAGCCCAGGGTGCGGGCGGTTTCCTCGGTCATCAGGGACATGGGCGCCTGGTGGCGCATGGGGGTGGCGTGGCCGGGGGCCGGTTTGGTGGTGGCTTGGGTGCCTGTGGCCAGGAGGACTTGGCCGTTCGAGAGCATCGTGGGGTCGTTGACGACGATTTTGCCTTCGCGCAGGGCGGATTGGGCTAAGGCCACGTCCTCGGGCTGTAGGTGGAGCAGGGCTTGGGCGGCTTCTGGGGTGGCTACGGCCAGGAAGCCGTTGGGGCTGTTGAAGGTGCCGAAGTAGCGGTGGAGTCTGTCCGAGTCGGTGCAGCGCTGGTCGGCCATGGCGGAGCGTTGTTCGGGCTCGGTCGGGTCGCGGTGCAGGACGTCCAGGGAGTACGGGCATTCGCGGTCCGCGGGTGGGCGGACGTGGGCGAAGCACGGGCCGCCGTCGCAGGCCAGGAGTTTGATCTCGTGGACTTCTGTTGCCGGCATGGTGGTGCGCAGGGCGGTGGCCACTGACGGCGGGATGGTGGTGGTGCCGGCCTTGGTGAGGTCGTCCAGGCGGTAGACGGTCACGTCGCCCAGGTTGCCCGCCAGCCGGCTGGCTTCCTGTTGGGACTGGGAGGTCAGGATGACGCTCACGGCTACCGCGCCGATCACGGCGGCCATCACCGCGGAGATGGCCGGGGCGGCGGCGGTTCGGTTGCGAGAGGCGTCTCGCAGGGCGATTCGGAGGGCCACCGGTAGCCAGCGGCCGGCGCGGGCCAGGACGCCCAGCAGCGCCGGGGTGCAGAGGACCAGGCCCACCTCGGTGAGGATCAGGGCGATGAGGACGCCGACTATCTGCATCTGGATCGCGCTGAGGACGCCGGCCGCTACGCCGAGAGCGATGAGAGTCAGGCCCAGTACGAGCCAGCGGCGGCGGGAGCGGGTGATGCCTCGGCGGCCTGCCAGGGCGGTGACGACGTCCTGGCGGGAGGAGATCCAGGCTGGGACCAGGGCGGCCAGTACGCCGGTGATGATGGCCAGGAGGGCCAGGGCGGCCAGGGCTTGGGGGAAGAAGCGTTGGGCGCCGAAGCGTTCCGCGATCAGGTATTCGACGAACGGGCGGCTGAAGACGGCTGCCAGGACGCCCAGCAGGACGCCGCCGAGGGCTGCGAGCAGGCCCACGACCACGCCGTCGGCCAGGACTGTGCGGCGGATGTGGGACGGGGCGCCGCCCACTGCCGCGATCAGGGCCAGGTCGCGTTTGCGGCGGCGGGCGCCCACGGCCAGGGCGGAGCCGGCGAGCAGTGCCATTTCGAGGACGGCCAGGCCCGCGATCAGGACGAGGATGTCGGCGGTGATCTCGTTGGAGTCCGGGAGCTGGGGGTAGCGGTCGGCCTTGGACGGGAGGTTCTGGAGGACTGTTCTGGACAGGACCGCTATGCCGGACTTGTTGAGGTCCTTGACCTTCGCCCAGTCGATCGGGGTGGTGACGAGCCAGGAGCGGTCCACCTGGTCGAACGTGCCGGGGAGGGCTACGACCGTGGTGTCGTCGAGGCGGTTCGGGTCCTCGACGATGCCCACGACGGTGAAGGTGCGGTTGTCCTCGGTGGTGACGGTGCCGCCCAGCTGGGCGCCGGTGCGGGTCATCGCCTTGCGGGACAACGTGATTTCGGTGGCGGAGTTCGCGGCGTGGCCTTCCAGGACGGTGACCATGCCCTTCGTCAGAGGGTTGTCGAGGTCGAGCATGCGGACCGCCGCGCGGCCGATGCCCGCTGTGGTGCGGATGTTGACGCCGCCGCGGTCCACCGGGACGAGGTCGGTGCCGGGGAGCAGGGCTTTGAGGCGTTCGGCTGAGGGTTCCTGGCCCTCCGCGTTGCCCATCGGGATGGCGGAGTCGCGGGTCGGTTCCTGGATGACCGGGCCGCGGTAGGGCCAGCTGACCAGGGCCTCGGCGGCGCCCATCCGGCGGGAGGCGTCTTCGGACGGGGTCAGGAAGGTCGAGTCGTAGACGATGGCGGCGAACGAGAGTGCGGCCACCGGGATGAGGATCAGGGCGACTACGAGGGCGGTGCGGCCGCGGGACCGCTGGGCCTCGCGCCAGGCGATGCGCAGTGCTGCGCGCCATCCGTTCACGGGGTGCTCAGCAGTTCTTCTGGCTGGTCGCGCTGGGAGACGTCGACGACGACGCCGTCGCGCAGGAAGATCACGCGGTCGGCCCAGGCGGCGTGGCGGGCGTCGTGGGTCACGAGGACGGCGGCGGCTCCGGCGTCCACTTTGGACCGCAGCAGGCGCAGGACTGTCTCGCCGGTGCGGGAGTCGAGGGCGCCGGTGGGTTCGTCGGCGAGGACGAGGCGGCGTTCGCCGATCAGGGCGCGGGCGATGGCGACGCGTTGTTGCTGGCCGCCGGACATCTCGTCGGGGAAGCGGTCCGCGTAACCGTCCAGGTCCACTTCGGACAGTGCGTCCTCGGCCTGCCGGCGGGACTTGCGGACGCCGTCGAGGTCGAGGGGGAGTGCGACGTTCTCGGCGGCGGTGAGGCTCGCGATGAGGTTGAGGTCCTGGAAGACGTAGCCGATGCGCCTGCGACGCCAGGCGGCGAGTTGCTTGCGGGACAACGACTGCAGGCTGGTGCCGTCGACGAGGACCTGGCCGGAGGTCGGGCTGTCGAGGCCGCCCGCGAGGTTGAGCAGGGTCGACTTGCCGGAGCCGGACGGGCCCATGACGGCGACGAGCTCGCCCGGTCCGACGGTCAGGGAGACGTTGTCGAGAGCCTTGACCGCGGTCTCGCCGGTGCCGTGGACGCGGTGGACGTCGCGCAGTTCGAGGACCGTCATCTCGGCACCTCGACGTCTGTCGTGGCGGGGACGGGGCGTGGTTCGTAGCGCAGGAGGCTGGCCTCGCAGTGGTCGAGCCAGCGCAGTTCGGCCTCCGCCTGGAAGATCATCGCGTCGAGCACCAGCAGCCACGGCAGGTCGCCCGGCTGGGTCTTGAGGCGGGTGTACTCCTGCAGCGTGCGCATCGTGGCGGTGCGCTGGGTCATCACGACCTTGGCGACGTCGACGCCCGGAGTGGTGATGGCGAGCGCGAGCTTGATCGCCACCTCGTCGCGGGGCCGGTCGCCGCGCTTCACCGGGGACGCGAACCACTTCTTGAGCTCGGTGCGGCCCTGGGCGGTGATCTCGTAGGGGCGCTGGCCCTCCGTCTCGGGGAGTGCGGCGACCAGATCGTCCCGCTCGAGGCGCGACAACGTCGTGTAGACCTGCCCGATGTTCAACGGCCACGTGCCGCCGGTGGCCGAGTCGAACGCCGCCCGCAGCTGGTAGCCGTACATGGGCCCGCGCTCCAGCAGCGCGAGCAGACCGTGTTTGACCGACATACCTACTGAGTATGCATACCGAGTATGTTCCTGGCAACGGTGACTGACGAAACCCGCGTGCGGACGGGCCTGACATGGGGAACCCTGGACCGTGCCGGAGACGTCCGGCTGGAGCTGAGCTGGGGGATGACGTGGTCGACGCCGCCAGGGGTCGAACTGGGGAAGTGAACCTGCTGGGGGCATCGGGCCGGGCCGAGGTCGTGGCCAGGCCGCCCGCGGAGATCAGGGACTACGAGCCGTCGGACGAACGGTCATGGCTTCGCTGCCGGGTGCTGGGGTTCCTCGCCACCAACTACTACGACGACGTCTGGCAGGCCAGGCGCCGGGCGGATCTGGAGCTCGTCGCGCTCTTCGACGGCGAAGTGGTCGGGCTGCTGGACGTGTCGGTGCCCGGCGCGGCCGCGGCCATCGACAACGTCGTCGTGCACCCCGACCATCAGGGCCGGGGGATCGCGACGGCGTTGCTGGAGCAGGCGTTGCGGCGGCTGGAGCGATGCGGCGTCACGACTCTCGACGCCTGGGCTCGTGAGGACAAGCCCGCACTGGACTGGTTCGCGCGCAACGGATTCGAGGAAACCTCGCGCTATCTGCACGTGCACGCGTCCGCCGACGAGGCCGACACGGCGATCATCGCGAAGCACGGGCTGGTGGCCGCCGGGGCGTTCCTGCACGCGCGGATCGAACGGGAAGCCGAGATGCGCCAACGGTTCGAGCGCGTCCACGTGTGCCGGCGGATGGTGCGCTCGCTCTAGACGCTGATTCCGGTGAGTCGCGGGATCGTGGCCGTGCGGCCGGCCAGCAGCATGAGCAGCGCCTCGATCGGGCCGCTGACCTCGGTGCCCTCGCCCGCGCTCCAGTCCGCGTCGGTCGCGACGAGCCGGTAGCCGGCCAGTCGCCGGCGCGCGTGGAACGGGAAGCCGATCCGCCACAGGTCGTCGGCGGACACCACGGCGGCGTCGATCGGCATGTGGCGTTCGATGCCGAGTGGCAGCGCAATGTCCTGCGTGTGCACCATGACGTCCATCAGCGCGTTCTTGAGGCTTTGGCCGGGTGCGAGTTTGTGGACGCCCACGGCGCCGCGCAGCTCGGCGACCAGTACGCCGGTCGGTCTGCGCGCCTCGGCGCGCGCGGTCTGGTCGACCATGCGGTTGAAGCTCCCGCGAGCCTTCACGAACCCGCGGATCGCGCCGCCGACGCCGATGCGGTGCGCGAGTGACAGGTGGGCGGCGACGTCGCGCACGGTCCAGCCCTCGCACAGCGACGGGTAGGTCCACTCCACGTCGGTGAGGTTCGCGAGCAGGTCCGCCGTCGCCGCGCGTTCGACGTCGATCGTCTGCCAGATCTCGGTGTCGTCCATGCCGGTTTCCCCTTGATTTAGTTCGATAGACTGACTACTTTAATCAGAGTATCTGACTAAATACAAGGGGAGTCGCGGGTGAACATCGGGCTGCTGCTCTACATCCCGTACCGGGATCTGGAGAACCGGATCATGGCCGCGATCACCGGCGCGGGCTTCGAGGTGACACTCGCGCAAGCCCGTCTCCTGCAACGGATCGGCCCGGACGGCACACGACTGACCGAGCTCGCCGACGCGGCCCAGGTGACCAAGCAGACCGCCGGGTTCCTGGTCGACCAGCTGGAGAAGCTCGGCTACGTGGAACGGGTGCCCGATCCGTCCGATGGTCGCGCGCGGCTCGTGCGCGTCACCGAGAAGGCGCAGGGTGCCACGCCCGTCGCGGAGGCGGAGATCGCGAGAATCGAGGCGGAATGGGAACAGCACATCGGCAAGCGCCGCATGACCGTGCTGCGCGAGGCTCTGGAAAAGCTCGGCGAGATCACCGATCCCTACCGGTGAGGGTGGATCCGGTGGCGTTCCGGCCGGTCGCGCTGACGACGGCCGCGCTCTACCGGGTGGTGTCCCCGGACGGTTCCGCGTTCGTGAAAGTGCTGCGGAGGCCGGTTTTTCCCGGCTCACTCGCGGCGCTGGTGGGGGAGTTCCCGTGGCGGGACGAGGCGGACTTCCTGCTGAGCGACTTCGTGCTGCCGCCAGGTCTGCGCCGGCCACGGGTGCTGCGAGTGGACTTTCTCGGGGACCGGATCGGGTTGTGGCTGGAGGACGTGCGCTGCGCCTCCGTGTCGTGGGACCTCCCGCGGTTCCGGCTGGCGGCTGTCGCGCTGGGCCGGTGGGCGGGGCGGAGGTTCGGTGGCGCGCCCGGTCCGGCGATGCGGCTGCTGTACGAGGGAAGGCTTGTCAGGGAAGCGTTCCTGCGGCCGGACTGCTCGCCGCTCGCTGCCCGCGTGCCCTCGTTGCTGGCACGGCTGGAGGCTCTGCCGCAGGCGATCGGGCACAACGACGCGTGCCCGCAGAACCTGCTCGTGCCCGCCGATGACCCGTCGTCGTTCGTGGTGATCGACGTCGGGTGGCAGTGCCCGTTCCCGGTCGGGGCTGATCTGGGTCAGCTGCTCGTGGGGCTGGCGCAGGAGGGACGGATGGCCGTCGATGATCCCCCCCCGGTGCGGGTGGTGATCATCGACGGCTACCTGGAAGGGCTTCGGCTGGAAGGCCGCGCGGTGTCACGCGAGCAGGTCGCTCTGGGGTGCGACGGGTCGCTGGCGTTGCGCAGCGCGTTCCACTCGGAGCCCGAGCTGGCCGAGTACCTGGTGGCGCTCGGGATGGCCTGTTAGTCGCGGCTGTCGTTCTGCGGCGGATCGGTGCACACGAACTGGCCTTCGGTGCCGCTGATGCACGCCTGGGTCTTGATCCGGTTGATGCCACCGACGAGGTTCGGGTCTCCGATGGAGAAGTTGTCACTGCTGTAGGACACGTGACTGTCGATCTTGTTGGAGCCCGCATATCCGGTGAAGTGGCCGCTCAGGCTGCCGCCGATCGAGTTGCGGAACGTCACGTACATCATCGCGGTCCGGTTGCCCCACTTGATCTCGCCCCTGATGTACACCAGGCGGCAGTCGTAGCCCGGCACGCACACGGTGAAGTGGTCGTCGGCATATGCCGGTGCCGCGTTCGCCGGCAACTGCCCGAGGCTCAGGCCCATCACCACCAAGCTCGTGGCGGCTGCTTTCCACCCTCTGATCGCCATGTCATCCCCTTCTGCACGGTCGTGCGCCTGGGGATGACACGCATCAGTGATCGATCCGGTTGCCCGTCAGGACGCGAGGAGTTCCGAGACGCGGGTGCGGACCTCGGGCGAGTCCAGGCCGCGGACCATCACGGTGGTGCGGCGGCGCAGGACGTCGTCGACCTCGGACGCCCACTCGGTGCGGCGGGCGTGCTCGACCTGGGCCCAGATGTCCGGGCCGTCCGGGTGGACGCGCTCCAGCAGGGCCGGGTTCTCCAGGCCCAGCGCGACGACCTCGTGGGACGTGGTGCCGTAGTGGGTGGCGAGGTGGCGGACCACGTCGTCGGGCAGGGCGTCCCAGGCGTGGCCGAGGACCGAGCCCACGGTGTCGGGGGAGGCGGAGCCGGGCAGGGCGACGCCGTCGAGCGGGGCGTCGAAGGTGCGGCCGAGCTCCGAGTTCACGCGGGCCAGGACGGTGGCGCCGATCTTGCGGAACGTCGTCCACTTGCCGCCGGCCACGCTGATCATGCCGCCGGAGCCCGCGGTGATGACGGTTTCGCGCTTGGCGTGCGAGGTGTCGCCGGGGCCGCCGGGCAGGACGCGCAGGCCCGCGAAGGTGTAGGCGAGGTTCGCGCGGTCCAGGCCCGTGACGGCCACGCCCGCCTCGGACATGATCTGGTCGACGTCGGCGTCGGTGCACGAGACGGCCGCCGGGTCGCCCTCGTAGGCCTCGTCGGTGGTGCCCAGCAGAAGGTGGCCCTCCCACGGGATCGCGAACGAGACGCGCACGTCGTCGACCGGGATCGTCAGCGCGGCCTTCCACTCCGAGGAGGTCCGCATCACGAGGTGCGAACCCTTCGACAGGCGGATCGACGGGTCAGCCGAGGCATCTTCCATGCGCCGCACCACGTCCAGCCACGGGCCGGTCGCGTTGACCACGACGGAAGCGTCGACGCCGAACTCGCCGAGCGAGTCGTGCAGATCCACACCGGTGACCCGGGAACCGGTCTTGCGCAGGCCCACGACCGAGATGTGGTTGAGCAGCACGGCACCGGCCTCGGCGGCGGCGCGGGCGGCGGTGATCGCCACCCGGCTGTCGTTCATCTGGTGGTCGTAGTACATCGCGGCACCGCGCAGACCGTCGGCGCGCAGGTCAGGCACCCACTCGACAGCCCTGCGCGCCGACAGGACCTTCCCCATGCCGTCGCCGAAGCCCGACAGCGCGGAGTACAGCGTCACGCCCGCACCCAGCACGAAACGGCTGTGCGGGCCTCCCTTGTAGACGGGGACGAGGAACGGCAGCGGATGCACCAGGTGCGGGGCCAGGCGGTCGCCCAGCGCCCGGCGTTCCTTGTGGTTCTCGTGCACCATCGGCACGGCCGACGGGCCCATCGCCAGGTAGCGCAGGCCGCCGTGGACCAGCTTCGACGACGCCGACGACGTGGCGCCCGCGAAGTCGCCGCTCTCCACCAACGCGACGCGGAGCCCGGAACGCGCCGCGGCCCACGTGGTCGCGATGCCCAGGATGCCGCCGCCGATCACGACAACGTCGAACTTGCCGTGCTGAAGCTCTTCGCGAGCGCGTGCCCGCTGTGCGGAAAGGTCAGTCATCGTCCTCGTCCATCCACCCGACGGTCCGCTCGACCGCCTTCTTCCACTTCCGGTAGCCGCGAGCTCGCGCCTCCGGTTCCATCGACGGCTCCCACTCGGCCGCCTTGTGCCAGTTGGCTTTCAGCTCGTCGGTGCTGCCCCAGTAGCCCACCGCGAGACCGGCCGCGTACGCCGCGCCGAGGCACGTCGTCTCGGCGACGATCGGGCGCACCACCGGCACGTCCAGCACGTCCGAGAGGAACTGCATGAGCAGGTTGTTGGCGGTCATGCCGCCGTCCACGCACAACGTCGTGAGGTCCACACCCGAGTCGGCGTTCATCGCGTCCACGACCTCGCGGGTCTGCCACGCGGATGCCTCCAGCACGGCCCGTGCGAGGTGCCCGCGCGAGATGTAGCCCGTCAGTCCGGCGATCACGCCACGCGCGTCGGAACGCCAGTGCGGTGCGAACAATCCGGAGAAGGCGGGCACGAAGTACGCGCCACCGTTGTCGTCCACGGTCCGTGCGAGGGTCTCGATCTCCGCCGCCGACGAGATCAGCCCGACCTTGTCCCGGAACCACTGCACCAGTGCGCCCGTCACCGCGACCGCGCCTTCCAGCGCGTACGCGGCGGGTTCATCGCCGATCTTGTAGCCCACCGTGGTCAGCAGTCCGTTCTGCGACCGCACCGGCTTCGCGCCTGTGTTGAACAGCAGGAACGCGCCCGTGCCGTACGTGCACTTGCCTTCACCGGCCTCGAAACACGTCTGCCCGAACAAAGCAGCCTGCTGGTCGCCCAGAGCCGACGCGACGGGCACGCCCTCGTAGGTGCCGTACACCTCTGACGAGGAACGGATTTCCGGCAGCATCGCCGCGGGAACGTCCATTGCGGACACCAGCTCGGGATCCCAGTCCAGGGTCTCCAGGTTCATCAGCATGGTCCGCGACGCGTTGGTGACGTCGGTGACGTGGCGCCCGGTCAGGTTCCAGATCAGCCAGGTTTCCATGGTGCCGAACAGGACCTCGCCGCGTTCGGCTCGCGAACGCAGCCCCTCGACGTTGTCCAGCAGCCACCGCAGTTTCGGCCCGGAGAAATAGGTGGCGAGCGGCAGCCCGGAGCGTTCGCGGAACCGGTCCTGGTCGCCGAAAGTCTTGATCCACGCATCGGTGCGCGTGTCCTGCCAGACGATCGCGTTGTGCACGGGCTCGCCGGTCTCGCGGTCCCAGACCACGGTCGTCTCGCGCTGGTTCGTGATGCCGAACGCGGCGATGTCGGCGTACGAGAGAGATGCGTGGGCCAGCGCGTCACGAACGACGGACTGCACGTTCGCCCAGATCTCGGACGCGTCGTGTTCCACCCAGCCCGGCTTCGGGAAGATCTGCCGGTGCTCGCGCTGAGCGACCGACACGATCCCGCCTGACTGGTCGAACACGATGCACCGGGACGACGTCGTGCCCTGGTCGATCGCAGCGACATAGCTCACCGTGCACTCCTCTGTGCCAAGTCATTCGACATTGTCGAACGGTTGCCACATTACTACCAGGAGAGGCCGCCAAGCTCCCTCGAGACACTGCGAGCTGCCTCACGTACGTAGGACACGAGTTCGAGACGCGGCGGCTGATCAGGTGACTCGCACAGCCGCTCGACCGGTCCCGAGATGCCGACCGCGCCCACGACCGCTCCGCGTCCGTCGCGGATGGGGGCCGCGATCGAAGCCTCGCCCTCGACGAGTTCGTGCAGGTCATAGGCCCAATCCCGAACCAGGGTCTCGTCCAGGGCCGCGCGCAGGCTCGCTTCGTCGAGCGTGTGCCGGGTGAACCGCCGCAACTCGCCCTCCGGCCACTCGCCGAACGCCACCAGCACCTTGCCGAGCGCGGTCGCGTGCCACGGCAGCAAAGCGCCGGTGTCCAGCGCCTGCCTGCTGTTGTCCGGCCGGAACACGTGGTGCACCACGAGCACGTGCTTGCCGTGCATCACCCCGATGCGCACCGCCTCGCGCGCTCGCACGGCCAGTGAGTCCGACCAGTTCAACGCCTTGGCGCGCAGCTCGTTGCCGTCGAGGTACGACGTGCCGATCTGGAACAGGGCGGCACCCAGCCGGTACTTGCCACCCTCGACGGGTTGCTCGACGAACCCGACCTCCTGCAACGTCCGCAGAATCCCGTGCACCGTCGGTTTCGCGAGGTCCAGGGCGCGCGCGATCTCGCCGACGCTCAGCTGGTGCGCGCCGCCGTGCGCGAGCAGTTTCAACACCTCTGCCGCACGCTGGATGGACTGAATGGGCCCAGGCACGCACCCACTCTAGCTCCGGCCATTCGACAATGTCGAACGTTAGAAGTACGCGGGGCCCTTTCGTACTACAGGAGCGGACGAAAGGGCCCCGCGTACCGGACAGCTACGGGCGGTAGATGCCGAGAGCGGCGGCGCGGGAACGGAACTTGAAGTGGTTGGCCCTCTCGCGGACTTCGCCGTCCGTCGCGATCGAGATCGGCGCGCCGTGCACCTCGACGTTCAACGACGCCACCTCGAAGTGCTTGTACATGCGCGAGTGCTCCAGCGCCCCGAGCAACGCACCGATGAAGAACCTGGTCCGCGAGAACTGCCGATCCGCGCGCACGTACCGAACGTCGAGCAGCCCGTCGTCCAGGCGCGGGCGCATCGTCGGCGCGAACCCCTTCGGCCGGTACGGGCCGTTGCCCACGAACAGCAGCCACACGAGGTGCTTGTCGCCGTCGATCGTCATCCTCAACGGCTTCGCGCGCTGCAGCACGCGGAACAGCGCCATCCCCGCCGCCGGCCACTTGCCCCAGCGCTTCTCCAGCTTCTCGCGGATGCGCACCATGTCCGGGTAGCCGCCGAGCGACGCCGTGTTCACGAACCACTGCTCGTTGACCTGCGCCAGATCGACCCGCACGCCCACGCCGTCCGCGACCGCGCGAGCCGTGTCGTGCAGCCCCTCGATGCCCACGTCACGCGCGAAGTGGTTCAACGTGCCGGAGGGGATGAGCACGAGCGGTAGGTCGCGCTCGGCAGCGATGGAGGCCACGGCAGCCACGGTCCCGTCGCCACCGGCCACCCCCAGCGCCTTCGCGTCGGGCATGTCGGACAGCTCGTCGATCGAGATGACCTGCGCCTTCGGCCACTCCTCCGCGATCTGCGGTGTCGGGTCCGGCCCGATCCCGGAGTGCGGGTTCACCACCACGACCAGCCCGTCGCCCTCCTGCAACGACGTCAGGTCGGCGTGCTCGTAGGCCGACGCGGGCTCGTTCCTGCCGAGCGGCCACCACCGGCGAGTCAGCAGCGCGGCACCGACACCCACCGCCGCACCGGCGGCGACGTCCGATGGCCAATGAACGCCCGTGTGCACGCGTGAATAGGCCACGGCAGCCGCGATCGGTGCCACCACAGCGCCTGCTTTGGGTGATTCCATGGCCACCGCCGTGGCGAAAGCGGCGGCTGACGCGGAGTGACCGGACGGAAACGACGACGAGGTCGGCCGCTTCGACAACCGGCGCGGCACCGCGAGCAGATCAGCGGCGGGCCGCCGGCGCGGGAAAAGTGACTTCCCGACCAGGTTCGCGCTGGCAGAAGCCCCGGCGATGGCCGCGAGACCCCGCAGCGCACCACGCCGGAACGGCCCCTTACCGGTTGCCAAAATGGCCGCGATGACGAACCACAACAGACTGTGGTTAGCGGCCTTGGAAAGCCTCTTCAAACCCCTGTCGAGCCTGCTCGGAGGCAGTCCGGCGGAGGAGCTCATGAGCTTCTTGTCGAGAGCGCTGACCCGTTTCCACACCCCTCCGACACTAAACCGCAACCGGCGTGCCGCCCGAACGGATCACCCTCCTCCGCCTACAAGTCGCCTACTGTTGAGGGATGCAGCGGCGGATCTTCGGCATTGAGACAGAATTCGGGGTGACCTGCACCTTCCACGGGCAGCGTCGTCTGTCCCCGGACGAGGTCGCGCGGTACTTGTTCCGCCGGGTCGTCTCCTGGGGACGTTCGTCCAACGTGTTCCTGCGCAACGGTTCCCGGCTCTACCTGGACGTCGGCTCGCACCCGGAGTACGCCACGGCCGAGTGCGACGACCTGGCCCAGCTCGTCACCCACGACAAGGCTGGTGAGCGGATCCTCGAGGACCTGCTCGTCGACGCCGAGCGCAGGCTGGCGGACGAGGGCATCGGCGGCGACATCTTCCTGTTCAAGAACAACACGGACTCCGCGGGCAACTCGTACGGCTGCCACGAGAACTACCTGGTCGCGAGGGCCGGTGAGTTCTCCAGGATCGCCGACGTGCTGCTGCCGTTCCTGGTCACGCGCCAGCTGATCTGCGGCGCGGGCAAGGTTCTGCAGACCCCGCGCGGCGCCGTGTACTGCCTCTCGCAGCGCGCCGAGCACATCTGGGAGGGCGTGTCGTCCGCGACCACGCGTTCCCGCCCGATCATCAACACCCGCGACGAGCCTCACGCGGACGCCGAGCGCTACCGGCGCCTGCACGTCATCGTCGGCGACTCGAACATGTCCGAGGTGACGACGCTGCTCAAGGTGGGCAGCGCGAACCTCGTGCTGGAGATGATCGAGCAGGGCGTCCAGTTCCGGGACTTCTCGCTGGACAACCCGATCCGCGCGATCCGCGAGATCTCGCACGACCTGACGGGCCGCCGCACGGTCCGGCTGGCGGGCGGCAAGGAAGCCTCCGCGCTCGACATCCAGCGCGAGTACTTCGAGAAGGCCACCGAGCACGTCGCGAAGCGGTCGCCGGACCCGATGGCGCAGCGCGTCCTCGAACTGTGGGGCCGCACGCTGGACGCCGTCGAGGCGCAGGACCTGTCGAAGATCGACCGCGAGATCGACTGGGCCATCAAGAACCGCCTGATGGAGCGGTACATGGCCAAGCACAACATGGACCTGTCCAACCCGCGCATCGCCCAGCTCGACCTCGCCTACCACGACATCCGCCGTGGCCGGGGCGTGTTCGACCTGCTGCAGCGCAAGGGCCAGGTCGAGCGGGTGACCGACGACGGCGAGATCGAGGCCGCCAAGGACACCCCGCCGCAGACCACGCGGGCCAAGCTGCGCGGCGACTTCATCGCCGCCGCGCAGGCCGCCGGACGTGACTTCACGGTCGACTGGGTGCACCTGAAGCTGAACGACCAGGCGCAGCGCACGGTGCTGTGCAAGGACCCGTTCAGGGCAGTCGACGAGCGCGTCGAGAGGCTTATCTCGTCTCTGTAGAAGTGGCAGAGTGCCGTCGCATGAGGATCTTCGCGGCGGCACTCGCTGCTTTCCTGGTACTCCCGGGAGTCGCTTCTGCAGACTCCTACTGGGAGCTGAAACCGACCGGCACGGACGCCCAGCTGCGCGGGTTGTCCGCCGTGTCCGGGCAGGTGGCGTGGGTCAGCGGCTCAAAAGGCACTGTCCTGCGCACGGTCAACGGCGGCCGGACCTGGGAGTCCGTCGGCCCGCCCGGCACGTCGGCACTGGAGTTCCGCGACATCGAGGCGTTCGACGCCCGCAACGCCCTGACCTTGTCGATCGGGCCCGGTGAGTCGTCGCGGATCTACCGCACGTCCGACGGCGGGAAGACCTGGCAGGAGTCGTTCCGCAACCCTGACGCGAATGCCTTCTACGACTGCGTGGCGTTCTTCGACCGGTTCCGCGGGCTGGCGCTCAGCGACCCGGTGGACGGCAAGTTCCGTGTCGTCAGGACCTGGGACGGGGGCCGGTCGTGGCACGTCAACGACACCGCGGGCATGCCGGACGCGTTGCCGGGCGAGTTCGCGTTCGCGGCGTCAGGCCAGTGCGTGACGACTTCGGGTAACCACGCGTGGATCGCGACCGGCGGCGGCGCGAAAGCACGGGTGCTGGAGTCGCGGGACGGTGGCAGGTCGTGGAAGGCCTCGGACGTGCCGTTGCCGTCAGGTGAGGCGGCCGGGGTGTTCGCGGTGGCGTTCAAGACGCCGTGGCGGGGTGTGGCGATCGGTGGCGACTACAAGAAGCCCACCGACCCGACACCGGCGTTCGCGACCAACGACGGCCACGGTTGGACAGCCGGCAAGCAGGCGCCCATCGGCTACCGGTCCGGGATCGCCTATCGCGGCAACGGGTTGGTGGCGGTCGGGCCGTCGGGCACGGACATCAGCAAGGACGGCAAGAGCTGGAAGGTCGCGGACACGGGCAGCTTCGACACCGTCGACTGCGCGGGCTTCACGTGCTGGGCTTCCGGTGAGAAGGGACGGGTCGGGCGCACCTAGCCATGCGTCTGCATCCAGGTGAGCCCGAGGCTTCCGGCCGGCGCGTCGAGAAGCTGTCCGAGGTCGTGCGACGGCTGCGCGAGGGCGCACCCGCCGGACGGCCCCTTCTCGTGGCGATCGACGGGCGCGGTGGTGCGGGGAAGTCCACCCTCGCCGAACGGCTGCGGTCGGTCGTTCCCGCGTCTGAGGTCGTGCACACCGACGACGTCGCCTGGAACCACGCGTACTTCGACTGGGGCGGCTTGATGGCCGAGAACGTCATCAAGCCGCTCCACCGCGGCGAGGCGGTGGAGTTCCGGCCGCCGGCGTGGGCCGAGCACCACAGGCCGGGCGCGATCCGCGTCGCCGCGGGGATGGACGTCGTGTGGATCGAGGGCACCGGGATCATCCGGGAGGAGCTCGCTCCGTGGCTCGACGCGTCGCTCTGGGTGCAGGGTGATCTGGACGAGCAGGAACGCCGGTTGGTGGCCCGTGACGGTGACTCCGCCGACCAGCGGCGGCACGTCGACGCGTGGCTCGCGGAGGAGCTGCCGTTCATGCTCCGGGAACAGCCGTGGCGGCGGGCGACCCTCATCGTGTCCGGCACGACCGGGCCCCACCGCGACTCCGAGATCGTCATCGGTCGTTTCCCCGCGGGCCCCGCCGGGTAGCTCTAGCGGGTGTTCGAGGGTTTCTCCATGCGCCGCATCGACGTCGGCGAGGCCGTGCTGCGAGTGCGGACCGGTGGTGCAGGGCCACCGGTCCTCCTCCTGCACGGTCACCCTCGAACTCACACGACGTGGCACCGCGTCGCGCCGTTGCTCGCCACGGACCACACGGTCGTATGTCCGGACCTGCGCGGCTACGGCGAGTCCAGCAAGCCCGGTGACTACTCGAAACGGGCCATGGCGCGCGACTTCGTGCACCTGATGAGCGCTCTCGGGCACGAGGAGTTCGCGGTCGTCGGACACGACCGCGGAGCCGCCGCGGCGATCAGGCTGGCGCTCGATCACCCGACCAAGGTCACGAAGCTGGCGGTGCTGGACGGGCTGCCGATCGGGGCTCATCTCGAACGCTGCGACGCGAGGTTCGCGCGGGCCTGGTACCACTGGTTCTTCCTGGCCCAGCAGGACCTCGCCGCCGCGATGATCAACGCGGACCCGGACCTGTTCTACGGCGGGCGCTACCACGACACGCCGCTCGCGATGGGTGTGGAGAACTGGGCCGACTTCCAGAAGGCCATCCACGACCCCGAGACCGTGCTCGCGATGTGCGGGGACTACCGGGCGGGTCTGGAGATCGACTGCCGGCACGACGACGAGGACAGGGCGAACGGCAGGAAGATCGCGTGTCCGGTGCTGGCGTTGTGGTCGGCGAAGGACGACCTCGGTGAGCTTTACGGAAACCTCGACGCCGTGTGGGCCGAGTGGGCCGATGACGTGCGGATACGGTCCATCGACTGTGGACACCACATGGCTGAGGAAGCGCCCGTCGAGCTGGTGCGGGTGTTGCGCACGCTGGTCTGAACGGACCGTTCACAACAGGTGATGTCAAGGTTTCGGCGCGCACGAGGTTAGGGTTAGCCCGTGGCCATCGCACGCGCCGAACGCCTCGTCAACCTGGTGCTGTGCCTGCTGTCGACCCGCCAGTACCTGACAGCGGAGCGCATCCGCGCCATCGTCCCGGGCTATCACGAAGCTCCGTCGGACGAGGCGTTCTTCCGCATGTTCGAACGGGACAAGTCCGAGCTGCGCGACCTCGGCGTGCCGCTGGAGACGGGCAGGCAGTCAGGCGTCGAGGGAGCGGAGGAGGGGTACCGGATCGCGCGGCGCGACTACGAGCTCGGCGACATCGACCTCGAACCCGACGAGGCGGCCGCGGTCGCGCTGGCCGCGAGGCTCTGGGACTCGCCGCAGCTCACGGGTGCGGTGCACGGTGCGTTGATCAAGCTCAGGGCCGCGGGTGTCGACGTCGACCAGGACGCGCCGGCCGCCGTGGAGCCCAAGGTGCGCGCCAACGAGCCCGCGTTCCCGCCGCTGCTGCAAGCGGTTCAGGCGGGGCAGGCCGTGGCGTTCGACTACCGCAAGCCGCCGCCGGGTGGGCAGAAGGAACGGACGGTCGAGCCGTGGGGCGTGGTCGCCTGGCGCGGCAAGTGGTACCTCGTCGGCTGGGACCGCGAACGCGAGGACACGCGCTGTTTCCGGCTCTCCAGGGTCGTGGGCGCGGTCAGGACGGTCGGCAAGCCCGGCGCGTTCAAGGTGCCCGAAGGCGTCGACCTGATGAGCCTCATCGCCCGCACGCAGGTCGATCCGCACCACACGGCGCCCGCGAAGATCTGGGTCGCCAAGGATCGCGCTCAGGGCCTGCGCCGGCACGCCAAGATCATCGAGGAACGCGGCGGCGGCGACGTCGTGGAGATCGACCTGAAGTTCCCCGACTCGGCGGCCAAGTGGCTGGCCGGGTTCGGTCCCGACGTCGTGGTGCTGGAGCCCGAAGTGCTGCAGAAGTCCGTGCGCGACCGCCTGCAGGGTGCACTGGAAGGAGCGCGGTGACCGCGTCGAACGAACGGCTGCCGCGGTTGCTCGCACTCGTCCCGTACCTGCTCAACCGCCCCGCGATCACGGTCAAGGAGGCCGCCGCCGTCTTCGGGATCACCCCGAAGCAGCTGCGCAAGGACCTCGAGCTGCTGTGGATGTGCGGCCTGCCCGGCTACGGGCCTGGCGACCTGATCGACCTGTCCTTCGAGGGCGAGACGATCACCGTCTCGTTCGACGCGGGCATGAACCGGCCGCTGCGGCTCACCGCGGCCGAGGCGTCTTCGCTGCTCGTGGCGCTGCGAGCTCTCTCGGACACGCCCGGTGTCGTCGACACGGACGCGGTGCAGCGCGCGCTGGCCAAGATCGAGTCGGCGGTCGGCAAGGCGCAGCCCGCGGGCATGGTCGTGGGGCTCGGTGCGTTCGAGCGCGAGGAGACAGCGGAGATCCGGGCGGCCGTGCAGGACGCCGTGAAGCGTCTTCGGGCCGTGCGCATCCGCTACTACTCGCAGTCGCACGACGCGATGAGCGATCGGATCGTCGACCCGATGCGTCTGCTGCTCGTGGAGGGCCGCGGATACCTCGAGGGCTGGTGCCGCTCGGCGCTCGGAGTGCGGTTGTTCAGGCTCGATCGGATCGACGAGGTGCAGGTCCTCGACGAGCCGTCGTCACCCCCGCCACACGCCCGGCTCACGGATACATCGGAGGGATTGTTCCAGCCGAGGGACGATCAGAAGATCGCGGTCCTTCTGCTCGAACCGGACGCGCACTGGGTCGCCGAGTACTACCCCGTCGATCACGCGGCGGAGCTCTCCGACGGCCGCACGCGTGTCCTCATGCGCTACGACGACTCGTCCTGGATGGTCCGCCTGCTCCTCGGACTCGGCGGTGACGTGCACGTCGAGAAGCCGGCGGAACTCGCGGACGAGGTGCGGCGCAGGGCGGAGGAAGCGTTGCGCCGGGCAGATCACCTGCTGTCCACCTAAGACGTATAACGTGTGCTCGTGCCGTACACACCGACCCTGGCGCTGATCGCGCTCGGCCTGATCGTGATGGTCGCGATCGGAGTCCGAGTCATCCGATCCTTGCGTCGATTCGCCAGTGCACGCACTCTGGTGGGGGACAGGGTCGGCGACGGCGTCGGACTGCTGAAGGCGCGCTCGGCCGCGCTGAAGGTGGCCTTCGCGCAACGTCGGCACCCGGAACGGGCCCGTACCAGGGCGAACCCCGCGTACGATCGTCGTGGCGGGGGAGACAGGAGGATCACCAATGGGTAACCTCGGACCCACCGAGCTGATCATCATCGCTGTGGTGATCATTCTGCTGTTCGGTGCGAAGAAGCTGCCTGACATGGCACGCTCGCTCGGCAAGTCGGCGAAGATCTTCAAGGCTGAGACCAAGGGCCTGCGCGACCAGAGCAGCGATGACGACGCTCCTGTTCAGCAGCAGCCCGTGCAGCAGCCGATCCAGCAGCTGCCGCCGGCCCAGCCCCAGGTGCAGCAGCAGCCGCAGGTCGCTCCGCCCATCGAGCAGACCTCGCAGAACAAGGCCACCAGCTGACCTTCCTTCTCTCCTGACTCGTAAGGGCGGTTAGCACGGTGGCAAGTCCGTTCCGGTGGTTCGCTGAGCGCCGGGAACGCGGCAAGCGCCGTCGGGGCAACCCCGACGGCACCATGTCGCTCAAGGATCATCTGTACGAGCTGCGGCACCGGCTCGCGATGGCGATGTTGATCATCACCATCGGTGCGATCTTCGGCTGGGTCTGGTTCACCGTGAAGCTGGGCCCGATCCCGTCGCTGGGCGACATCATGACCGGCCCGTACTGCCAGCCGGATCTCGCGCCGTACCGGGTGCAGTTCCCCGGCGAGACCGGCTGCCGGCTGCTGCAGACGGAGCCGTTCGAGAGCTTCATGATCCGCCTGCAGGTGGGTGCCGCGGCGGGTGCCGTGCTGCTCAGCCCGTTCTGGCTGTACCAGTTCTGGGCGTTCATCACGCCCGGCCTGTACCAGAAGGAGCGCAAGTTCGCGCGCACCTTCGTGACCTTCGCCGCGATCCTGTTCGCGGCCGGCGCGGTGCTGGCCTACTGGGTGGTGCCGCAGGGACTGCAGGTGCTGATCAGCTTCGGTGGTGACCAGTTCATCACGGCGCTGACCGGTGGCAAGTACGTCTCGTTCATCATCACGATGCTGTTCATCTTCGGCGTGAGCTTCGAACTGCCGTTGGTCGTCGTGATGCTCAACCGGGCGGGCGTGGTCAGCTACGAGCTGCTGTCCAAGTGGCGGCGTGGCCTGCTGATGGGCCTGTTCGTGTTCGCCGCGATCGCGACGCCGGGCACGGACCCGATCTCGATGGTCGCGCTGGCGCTCGCGCTGTCGTTGCTGTTCGAGATGGCGATCCAGCTCGCGCGCATCCACGACAAGCGCAAGGCCAGGCTGCGCAAGGACGAGGGCTGGGACGCGCTCGACGACAACGAGGCGGCGCCGTTCGACTACACGCCGTCCGACGTCGACGGCAACGACCCCGGCGAGAAGACCTCTGAGAACGCTTCGGAACCCGCGAAGCGCGTGAACTACGACGACGCCACGTGACGCGGGCAGCCTTACTGGTCTGCCCCGCGTCGGGCAAGGGGCGGGCGGCCCGCATGGCCGGGTCGACAGCGGCCGCGTTGCGTCCGCACGTCTCGTCGCTGACGCAGCTGGTGGCGCACGACGCCGCAGGAACCCTGGAGATGGCCCGTGAGGCTGTCGCCGACGGCGTGGACCTGCTGGTCGTGCTCGGCGGCGACGGCGCCGCTCATCTGGGCATCCAGGCGTGCGCGGGGACGTCCACGGCGCTGGGGATCGTGCCCGCCGGGACCGGCAACGACCTCGCGGCCGCGATCGGGTCCGCCTCGGTCGACGACGTGGTGTTCGGGACGCGCAAGAAGCTCGATCTGGGCCGGTTGTCGACCGGGCAGTGGTTCGCGACCGTGCTGTGCGCCGGGTTCGACTCCGCCGTGAACGAGCGCGCGAACGCGATGCGCTGGCCCGCCGGCCCGCGCCGCTACGACCTCGCGATCCTGGCCGAGCTGGCCTCGTTGCGTTCGGCGCCGCTGCTCGTGACGACGGAGACCGACACGTTCTCGTTGGACGCGACGCTGGTGGCCGTCGGCAACACGCCGAACTACGGCGGCGGGATCCCCGTATGCCCCACCGCGGACGCGTCAGACGGCCTGTTCGACGTGACGGTCGTGGAGCACGCCAGCCGGTCGATGCTGGTCCGGATGCTGCCGACGTTGCGCACGGGCGCACACACGTCGCACCCGTCCGTGCGCACCTTCCGCGCGCGTGAGGTGTCTCTGTCCGGTGGCAACGGCTGGATCGCGTACGCCGACGGCGAACGCCAGGAAGCACTGCCCGTCTCAGTTCGCACGGTCCCAGGCGCACTCACAGTCGTGGGTCGCTAAGTTCTAGGGCTGTTCGTTCTTCGTTTTTGATTTCGGTGGGGAAGCAATGGAGACGCTGGAGTTTCAGTCCGAGGCGCGTCAGCTGCTGCAGCTGATGATCCACTCGATCTACTCGAACAAGGACACGTTCCTGCGCGAGCTGGTCTCGAACGCCTCGGACGCGCTGGACAAGCTGCGGCTGGAGTCGTTCCGCGACAAGGACATGGACGTCGACGTCGACGACCTGCACATCGTCATCGAGTCCGATCCCGCGGAGCGCACGCTGACCGTGCGCGACAACGGCATCGGCATGACGCGCGAGGACGTCGTGCGGCTCATCGGCACGATCGCCAAGTCCGGCACCGCGGAGTTCCTCAAGCAGCTCAAGGAACAGCAGCAGTCGTCGTCCGACCTGATCGGTCAGTTCGGCATCGGCTTCTACTCGTCGTTCATGGTGGCGGACAAGGTCACTCTGGTGACCCGGCACCCGCACAGCGAGAAGGGCGTGCGCTGGGAGTCGAGCGGCGAGAGCACGTACACGATCGAGGACGTCGACGACGCGCCGCAGGGCACCTCGGTCACGTTGCACCTCAAGCCGGCCGACGACGAGGACAAGCTGCCGGACTACACCGAGCCGGCGAAGATCCGCGAGATCGTCAAGCGCTACTCGGACTTCATCACCTGGCCCGTCCGTCTGGGCGGCGAGGACATCAACTCCCGCAAGGCCCTGTGGGCGCGCCCGGCCTCGGAGGTCTCCGAGGAGGAGTACGCCGAGTTCTACCGGCACATCAGCCACGACTGGAACGCGCCGCTCGAGACCATCCGCATGCAGGCGGAGGGCACGTTCGAGTACCAGGCGCTGCTCTTCCTCCCCTCGCAGGCGCCGCTGGACCTGTTCATGCGGGACAGCAGGCGCGGCGTGCAGCTCTACGTGAAGCGCGTCTTCATCATGGACGACTGCGCCGAGCTGATGCCCGAGTACCTGCGCTTCGTCAAGGGCGTGGTGGACGCGGCCGACCTCTCGCTGAACGTCTCGCGCGAGATCCTGCAGCAGGACCGCCAGATCCAGCTGATGCGCCGCCGCCTGGTGAAGAAGGTGCTGTCGTCGATCAAGTCCTTGATGGCTTCTCGTCCGGACGACTACGCGAAGTTGTGGGGCGAGGTGGGCGCGGCGCTGAAGGAGGGCCTGCTCTCCGACGCCGACAACCGCACGGCGATCCTCGACATCTGCTCGTTCGCGTCGACCGACTCCGAGGACGCGCTGACGTCGCTGGCCTCCTACATCTCGCGGATGAAGGAAGGCCAGGAGCACATCTACTACATGACCGGCGACTCGCGGACCGCCGTCGAGCACTCGCCGCACATGGAGGCGTTGCGCGCCAAGGGGTACGAGGTCCTCATCCTCACCGACCCGATCGACGAGATGTGGGTCGACGCCGTTCCCTCGTACGAGGAGAAGCTGTTCCAGTCCGTCGCCAAGGGTCAGGTGGACCTGGAGACGGAGGAGGAGAAGACCGCTGCCGCGGCCAAGGCCTCGGAGTTCGCGGACCTGCTGGAGTGGATGTCGTCTGCTTTGTCGGAGGACGTCAAGGAGGTCCGGCTCTCCACTCGTCTGACCACCTCGCCCGCCTGTGTGGTCGGGGACGACCACGACATCACTCCCACGCTGGAGAAGATGTACAAGGCGATGGGGCAGGAGCTGCCGAAGATCAAGCGGATCCTGGAGCTCAACCCGTCACACGCGCTGGTGGAGGGGCTGCACGCGGCGTTCGCGGGTGGTGAACGGGAGTCGCTCTCCGACACCGCTGAGTTGATCTACGGGCTGGCGTTGCTCGCCGAGGGTGGCGAGCTGGCGGACCCGTCGCGGTTCGTGAAGCTGGTGGCTGACCGGGTGCAGCGCACGTTCTGATTCCCTGTGCTCGTATGGACCTCATGATCGCGGTCCATACGGGCCGGGTCGTTTCATCGCCGCTTCGCGACGATTGCGATTGGGGCTTGACTTCGAGCCTCTTGCGAGATGCTTGTCGGCCTGTAAAAGCCGAGCTGGTAAAGCGCTCGGCCGATCCGAACACGGTAGCATCTCGCACTCAAAGTCAAGCCCCAATCGCGTGGTGGTTGCGTCATGGCCGCTTCGCATCGTTGATAGCCATGCGGAGTTCGCCTTCGGCGTCACCTCGGGCAGGCTGAAACCAATTCGCGTGAGCTGGCTGGCGTGAATTCGGCTGGCGTGTGGAGCAGGTTGCGTCTTGGTTTTCGGTCCGGGTCGAGCCACGCAGGCGGGTAGAACATCGGTATACCGGCGGCCATTTTCACTTCCCACTCGCTGTGGTGAATCAGCGTGTGGTGATGACGGCACAGCGGAACCGCGTTGCCGACGGAAGTACCGCCGCCGTCCGCCCAGTGGTGGATGTGGTGGGCGTCGCAGTGTCTCGGCGGTCTCATGCAGCCGGGGAAGGCGCAGCCTCGGTCCCGGGCGACCAGGATTCGGCGGATTCCGGCCGGGAAGGAGCGGGCCTTGCGGCCGATGTCCATCGGCTGCGACTTCTCGCCCAGCACCAGCGGGATGATCCCCGCGTTGCAGGCGAGTTCGCGGACCTGGTCGGCTGGGACGCGCTCGCCGTTGTCCAGCATGCCCCGGCCCACCTGCCCGGCCAGATCCTCGTAGCTCATCGTCAGCGTGAGGGTCACCGGCTCGCCGCCGTGCTCCGGGAGCTGGTCGGCGCGCAGCATCAGGTTGACCAGCTCCGCGAAGGCGTCGCCCTCGCGTTCGGTGGGCGAGCGCAGGTCGGGGCCTTCGTCGGTGGTCTCGGGGCGCGGCTTGGCCAGTGGGTCGAGGATTGCTTCGTAGGCGGCGCCGGTGACCGTGTCCAGCAGCATCTTGACCTCGAGCTGCCCGTTCTTCTTCCAGTACTTCATGTGCTGGTTGCCCAGCGGCGCGGGCTCGGGATCACGCGGTTCGGGGTCGTTCTGGAAGAGCAGGTAGGCCAGTTCCTTGCCGAACTTGGGGATCGCGGCGGGCACGTGCTCGCGCGCGAAGTCCACCATCGCGGCCTCGGCCTCAGCGGGCAGGTGCTTCATCGCCTCGGCCAGCGCCGCCACATGCTCGACCGACAACACACCCTCAGCCGCGGCCTCGGCGGTCACCGGAAGCTCGGGAGCCAGCTCGCTGCCGGTCGGAGTGATGTCGCCAGTGAGCAGCAGGGCGTTCGCGACCCATTTCCGAGCCGCTTTGAGATCCCAGCGAACGGCATCACGCAACACATTCGCCAAATCCCGGTAACCCAGCTCAGTCG
>JAVXWK010000345.1:0-9407 GCA_032230575.1 Pseudonocardiales bacterium
CACGTCGGTTACGCGATCGTCGGCGACATCGACGGCGCGCAGGCGTACAAGATCAACGGCGCGCTCACCGACGTGACCGTGCAGATCAAGAACGGTCCTGGCCCGTTCCCGTGCACCGTCCTGGGCACCATCGCCGCGCTGCCGCAGGCCACCATCCCGGAGAAGCCCGCGCAGACGCCGGATCCCAAGACCCCGGCCACGGGCCAGCAGCAGCCGAAGCAGCCCGAACAGCCGCAGCAGCCGAGTGCCTCGACCGGTCTGCGCATCGTGTGCACCGCGCCCGCGGACGTCCAGATGATCAACGGTGCGGCCGCGTCGATCGAGGTCACCACCGGCAAGTCCGCTCAGGCGCTGGTCGTCCCGGTCGAGGCGGTGGCCGGTCAGCAGGGCAAGGGCAAGGTCGACGTCATGCAGCCCGACGGTTCGCGCAGGACCGTGGACGTCACGCTCGGCCTCACCGACGGCAAGGTCGTCGAGATCAAGTCCGGGCTCACCGGTGACGAGGAGCTCGCGGTTCCCGGCCCGAACCTGCCGGAAGGCCAGCAGCAGGGCGGCGACCCGCAGCAGAAGCCGACGGGACCGTGATGACCCCGCCCTTGACCCAGCCGCAGGTGCAAATGCCGCTGCTCCAGCTGAACGGCATCACGAAAGTCCTGAAGGGCCAGGAAGAACCGCGCACCATCCTGTCCGGTGTGGACCTCACCGTCCACCCTGGACAGAGCGTCGCGATCCTCGGCCGCTCGGGTTCGGGCAAGTCGACGCTGCTGTCGTTGATCGGGTTGTTCGACCGCGCCGACGAGGGCCAGTACTTCCTGCACGGCAACGACATCACGAAGCTCCCCGAGCGCAGGGCCGCGGCGTTGCGCAGCGCGGAGTTCGGGTTCGTGTTCCAGCGCTTCTTCCTGCTCAAGCACCTCACCGCGGCGCAGAACGTGGCGATGGCGCTGGTGAACGGCCAGGGCTGGTCCGCACGGCGCAAGCGCCGGCAGCAGGTCATGGAAGCTCTGGAGACCGTCGGCATCGCGCACCTCGCGAAGTCCAAGCCCTCCAGGCTTTCCGGTGGTGAGCAGCAGCGCGTCGCGATCGCCCGCGCGCTGGTCCGGCAGCCGCGCGTGATCCTCGCCGACGAGCCGACGGGCGCGCTCGACACCGAGACCGGCAACCTCGTCGTCGAGGTGCTGCTCAACACGACCAGGCAGGGCTGCGGCCTCGTGCTGGTCACGCACGACCACGACCACGCGCGCAAGATGGGCCGCGTGCTGGAGCTGCGCGACGGGCGGTTCAACTGATGTTCTCCGGCAAGCTGCGGTCCGCCCTGGTCATCGGCGGACAGGGCATCCGCGCCCGCAAGCTGCGCACGTTCCTGTCGATGGTCTCGTTGTTCCTCGGCGTGCTCGCGGTCGTCGCGGTGCAGGCGGGTTCCGAGATCGCCGAACGGGCGATGCTCACCGACGTCGAGCTCCAGGCCGGCAAGGACGGCACGCTGATGGGCTACATCCCCGGCGAGAAGGGCGCGTCGGGAATCGTCGAGACGATGCTGAAGGGTCGCCCCGACGCGGTCGCGATGATCAGCTCGCAGGCGATCATCGGCGAGCCGGGCGTGCGGCCGATCAACGAGGGCGGCATGCCGTTCGAGTACGCCGGCCGCGGTGGCGACTACTACGGCCCGCAGATGATCTGCGACGCCAGCGGCAGGTGCAGCGAGCAGAAGGAGCCGGAGAAGAAGCCGTCCGGCCAGGCGATCGAGGTCGGCATGGTCGCGCTGACCGGTGACATCCGCCAGTTCAAGCCGTTCCGCCCGGTCTCCGGCACCTGGCTCGACTTCGCCTCCGCCCCGTCGCTCGCGCCGCGAATCGTGCTGAACGAGGAGGCCGCCAAGGGCCTCAAGCAGTACCGCATCCCTGGCGAGATGACGATCGAGGGCGCCACCCACCACGTGACGCCGCAGATCGTCGGCGTCGTGCAGGACGGCAACTCGCAGCCACGCGTCTACATGCGTCTCGACGAGCTGCGCACCTGGATGCCTTCGGCGACGGAAGCCACCGACGCCACCAGGTACCGCGGCGGCGGCACGAACCTCGAGGTCTACATGGCGCCCGGCTCGGACGAGCTGCAGCAGCTGATGAAGGCCAAGCTCGTCGGCGCCGGAGTCGAGGGGAACCAGCTGCACTTCAACACGGTGAACTCCAAGGAGCGCATGCAGTCCGAGCTGAAGATCATGCGGTTGATCTTCCTCGGCATGGCGTTCCTGGTGCTGCTGATCGGTGTCGCGGGAATCCTGAACGTCGGGCTCGCCACGGTCGGCGAGCGCGTCGAGGAGTTCGCGCTGCGCCGCGCGGTGGGCATGTCCCGCATGCTGCTGGCCGGAATCGTGCTCGCCGAGACGCTGCTGACCGGTCTGCTCACGGCCGCGCTGGCGATCGGCGCGGGCGCGGCGGGCCTGCAGATCGCGCTGATGATGTTCGGCAGCCGCTTCCCGTCGTTGCAGGGCACCGCTTTCCCGTGGGAGGCAGGTGTCGCGGGGGTGATCGCGGGTCTCGTCGCCGGTGTGCTCGGCGGGCTCATCCCGGCGATCCGGGCGGCGCGGATTCCGATCGCCACAGTCATGCGGGCCTGAGGCAGGCCCGTTGCCGACGAAGCCCGGACTGCGAGAGAGGCGGTCCGGGCTTCGTGTTCTCTAGGCCTCGTTGAACGTGTCGGGGTTCGGGCCGATGCGGCCCGCACGGTCCAAAGTGGACACCGCCGCGATCTCCTCGTCGCTCAGCTCGAAGCCGAACACGTCGATGTTCTCCCGGATGCGCGACGGGGTCACGGACTTCGGGATCACGACGTTGCCGATCTGCAGGTGCCAGCGCAGCACGATCTGGGCCGCGGAACGGTGGTGGCGCTGGGCGATCTCCGCGATCACCGGGTCGGACAACAGCTCGCCGCCCTGGCCGAGCGGCGACCAGGCCTCGGTCTGGATGCCGTGCCGGGCGTGGAACGCGCGCAGCTCGCCCTGCTGCAGGTACGGGTGCAGCTCGACCTGGTTGACCGCCGGCACGACGCCGGTCTCGTCGATCAGCCGCCGCAGGTGCGCGGGCTGGAAGTTGGAGACGCCGATCGCACGGACGCGGCCCTCTTTCCGCAGCTCCGCGAACGCCTTCCAGGTGTCGACGTACAGCTCGCGGGCGGGCGTCGGCCAGTGGATCAGGTACAGGTCGAGCGTGTCGAGCCCGAGCTTCTTCACCGACTCGTCGAACGCGCGCAGCGTCGAGTCGTAACCCTGGTCGGCGTTCCACAGCTTCGTCGTGATGAACAGCTCGTCGCGGTCGAAGCCCGCGATGGCCTCACCGACGCCGCCTTCGTTGCCGTAGATGGCCGCGGTGTCGATGCTGCGGTACCCGGCCTTCAGCGCCTCCGCGACGGCGGGCGTGGCCTCCGCGTCCGGCACCTGCCAGACGCCGAAACCGAGCTGGGGCATGGTGACGCCGTTGTTGAGCTTGAGAGTGTTCAAAACCATTCCTCACGGGTTTTCAGGGGATCAGCGTCGGCGCGGTGCCGCCGTCGACGCGGAGTGCGGCTCCGGTCGTCGCGGACGACAGGTCCGACGCGACGTAGGTGATGAGGTTCGCGACCTCGTGGGGACGGATCAGGCGGCCCAGCAACAACGTCGGGCGTTCGGTGCGGACGAACTCCGCCTCGCCGCCCTCGCCGACGCGGTCGCGGATGAACTCCTCCACACCGGGCGTGAGGGTCGGGCCGGGCAGCACCGAGTTCACCGTGACGCCGGTTCCGGCGACGGCCTGCGCCATGCCGCGCGAGATCGCGAGCTGAGCGGTCTTCGTCATGCCGTAATGGACCATCTCGGTGGGTGTGAAGACGGACGACTCGCTGCTCACGAAGATCACCCGGCCCCAGCCGCGCTCGACCATGCGCGGCGTGTAGTGCCGCGAGAGCCGCACGCCGGACATGACATTGGTGTCGAAGAACCGCTGCCACTCGGCGTCGTCGATCTCGAACACCGGTTGCGCGCCGTAGATGCCCATGTTGTTGACGAGCACGTCCACGTCGGGCAGTTGGTTCACGAGGTGAGACGCGCCCTCGGCGGTCGCGATGTCGGCCGCGACGCCGCGCACGTCTCCGTCCAGCTTCCCCACGGCCTCGTCGACCCGCTCCTGGCTGCGGCCGCTGACGACGACCGTCGCACCCGCCTTGAGCAGCGCCTCCGCCGTGGCGAAGCCGATGCCCGAGGTGGAGCCGGTCACAAGCGCCGTGCGTCCAGACAGTTCCATGTCTCTCCCCGGTAGACTTGCTGAAGACGATAACGAGCGTACGCAATAGTTGCACACGCTGTCTATTCGAGAAGGGTTGACCTATGTCACTGGACGACGACGCCGTGCAGGCGCGCGCTCAGGGCTGGCGCACGCTCGCGGCGTTGCACGCGCGCATCGAGGACCGCCTCGAGAGAGCGCTGCAGAAGGCTCACGAACTCTCCGTCAGCGAGTACACCGTTCTGGACGTCCTCAATCGCCAGGACGGCTTCCACCTTCGGATGAACCAGCTCTCCAACGCCGTGGTGCTCAGCCAGTCGGCCACGACGCGCCTGGTCACCCGCCTGGAGGACCGCGGCCTGCTCGCGCGGTACCTCTGCCCCACCGACCGGCGCGGCATCTACACCGAGGTCACCGAGAAGGGCCACGAGCTGCTGGCGCTGGCCCGCCCCACGCACGACGAGGTCCTGTCCGCTTCGCTGGCCGAGGCCGGGGACGTTCCGGAGCTCAAGCCACTCGTTGAGGCGCTCGCCAAGCTGTAGCCGGATCGGCAAGATCGCGCGCATGGATCTCCACGCCCTGATCCGCGCCGACGCGCCGCAGGCCGAACAGGACCGCCGCCTGACCGACGCCGTGGTGGCCGCCCTGGTGGACCACGGCGTGCACCGCCTGATCGCCCCGAAGCGATACGGCGGCGCCGAGCTGGACCTGCCGTCGTGGAGCCGTGAACTGCAGGAACTCTCCCGGTCCGACGCCTCGACGGGCTGGACGGCGATGACGACCACGATCTCGTCGTCGCTGGCCTGGTACCTGCCGTCCGACGCCGCCGACGAGGTCTTCGGCGACCCGCGCGCGTTGATCGCGGGCACCGCGGCGCCGTTGGGCAAGGCCATCGAGGCCGACGGCGGCTACCGCGTGACGGGCCGTTGGGGCTGGGGCAGCGCCGTCACCCACGCGTCGTGGGTGATCGGCGGCACTCTCACCCCCGTAGGCCCACGTCTGGCCGTGTACCCGCGCTCGGACGTGACGATCCACGACACGTGGCACGCCGCCGGACTGCGCGCCACCAGTTCGCACGAGTTCTCTCTCGAGGACGCCTTCCTGCCTGTGCGACGCACGGTGTGGCCGATCGGGGTTGTTCCCGGCATCGAGGGCCCGGTCACCGTGTTCCCCTACTTCAGCTTCCTGGCCGTGGGCGTCGCGTCCGTCTGCCTCGGCACCGCCCGTCGCGCGATCGACGAGATCGAGGCGCTGGCCGTCGCCAAGACCCCGCAGCACACCACGACCCGCCTGGCCGAGCAGACCGGCGTGCAGATCGAGGTCGCGCTGATGGAGGCCCGTTTGTCCGCCGCGGCGGCGTTCCTGCACGAGGCGTTGAGCGCGGCCTGGGAGTTCGCGGTGAACGGCTCGCCCGCCCCGGATCCCGTGAAGGCACGGCTGCGACTGGCCTGCTCGTTCGCGTCGGGTGAGGCCACCGACGTGACGCAGAAGGCGTTCGCGGCGGGTGGCGGCAGCTCGGTCTTCGAGTCGTCGGCATTGCAACGCTGCCTGCGCGATGTGCACGTGGCGGCCCAGCACACGGTGGTGTCGCGGCGGTTGTTCGAGACGTACGCGATGCTGCGGCTCGGCCTTGAACCGGACATGTCCCGGTTCTAGTGCCGTGACCGCCTGCCTTCGCCTCGTCTTTCGCCGGTCAGACGGGTACATCGCGGTGCCGGGCTGAGTGGTGAAAGACGCGGTGAAGGTCGGCGGTCACGGCGCTAGGTAGGCTCAGCCGTATGGCCGACACGCAGTACGAAGATCTGCTCCGCCACGTCCTGAAAGAGGGCGTGCGCAAGGAGGACCGCACCGGCACCGGCACGCGGTCGATCTTCGGCCACCAGCTGCGCTACCCGCTCGCCGCGGGCTTCCCGCTGATCACGACCAAGAAGGTCCACTTCAAGTCGATCGCGTACGAGCTGCTGTGGTTCCTGCGCGGCGACAGCAACGTGAAGTGGCTCCAGGACCACGGCGTGACGATCTGGGACGAATGGGCCGGCGCCGACGGCGAGCTCGGCCCGGTCTACGGCGTGCAGTGGCGTTCCTGGCCGACCCCGGACGGCGGTCACGTCGACCAGATCGCGGAAGTGCTGAAGACGCTGCGGACCAACCCGGACTCGCGGCGGATCATCGTGTCCGCCTGGAACGTCGGCGAGATCGCGCAGATGGCACTGCCGCCGTGCCACGCGTTCTTCCAGTTCTACGTCGCCGACGGCAAGCTGTCGTGCCAGCTCTACCAGCGCAGCGCGGACCTGTTCCTCGGAGTGCCGTTCAACATCGCGTCCTACGCGCTGCTCACGCACATGATCGCGGCCCAGACCGGGCTCGGCGTCGGCGACTTCATCTGGACCGGCGGCGACTGCCACATCTACGACAACCACGTCGAGCAGGTCGAGCTGCAGCTCAGCCGCGAGGCTCGCGAGTTCCCCGCGCTGCGGATGGCTGACGCGCCGTCGTTGTTCGACTACGAGTTCGAGGACTTCGAGATCACCGGTTACGACCCGCATCCCGGCATCAAGGCGCCGGTGGCGGTGTGATCGGCCTGATCTGGGCCCAGGCCCCCGACGGCGTCATCGGCCGCGACGGCACCATGCCATGGCACATCCCCGAGGACTTGAAGCACTTCCGGGAGATCACCGCGGGCGCGGCCGTCCTGATGGGCCGCCGCACCTGGGAGTCGCTGCCGCCACGCTTCCGCCCACTTCCCGGCCGCCGCAACCTGGTGCTGTCCCGGACGGACCAACCAGGCGCCGAGACGTTCGACGACCTGGAGAAGGCACTCGCGGACGTCACCGGCGACCTCTGGGTGATGGGCGGCTCGGCGGTCTACGCGGCCACGCTGCCGTTCGCGGACCGCGTCGAGGTCACCGAGATCCGCGAGGTCTTCGAGGGCGACACGTACGCACCGAAGATCGACCGCGAGCCGGTCGACGTCGGCGAGTGGCAGGAGTCCAGCTCGGGCCTGCACTACCGGTTCGTCAGCTACTAACGCCGCCTCGCCCGTGCGTGCCACGCCTCGATGATCAGCTCTTCCAGCTCCCCCACCTCGATGTGCTCCAGCCGCACCAGGATCGCCGGATACCCGTTGAAGTGCGGCGTGGTGAAGTAGACCGACTCGTCCGAGGCCAGCAACGCCTCCTTGGCCCCGAGATCCGGCACCCGAGCCGCCAGAATCGGCCCGGAAGGAGCGGCAGCGCCCAAAGCCGCCAGATCCGTCTTGCGCAGCGGCCGTTCCCACACGAAGAGCTTCTCCTCGACCCTCCAGTCGACGACGCCCTCCCGCACCCGCTCCGTCACGTCGGGCATGGAGGTGGCGATCCGGCGCACGTCGTTCCAGGTGGCCATCACTAGCTCCCTACAAGTGGTCCGGCGGACGCTGCTGCTCGGCCAGGAACCGTTCGAACTCGGCGCCCAGTTCGTCCGCGCTGGGGAGGTCGGTGTTCCCGACAGTCTGGATGAAAGCGTCGTACTGCCGCTCGAGCGCTTCCACCACCTGGGCTACTTCCTCCGAGTCGGCGACCTGGCGGTGGATCTCGGCATCAGCTGCCTGAGCCGCGTCGACCAACGACCCGATCGGCAACGCCAGACCTGTCGACCGGGCGAGGGCGTCCAGCAGCGTCACGGCGGCGGTCGGATACTGCGACTGCGCCAGGTAGTGCGGAACCTGGGCCGCGAAGCCCATCGCGTCGTGACCCGCCTGGCCGAGCCGGAACTCCAGCAGGCCCGACACGTTGCCCGGCACCTGCACGCGGTTGAAGAACGGCTGGTACTCCGAGACGAGCTCGGGCCGCGTCGCGTGGCCGATGACGTTCAGCGGACGCGTGTGCGGCACACCCATCGGGATGCCGTGGAAACCGACGGTCAGGCGCACGCCCCAGCGGTCGATCAACGAGCGGACCGCGAGCACGAACGCCTCCCAGCCGCGGTCCGGTTCGGGACCGGTGAGCAGCAGGAACGGGTGGCCGGCGCTGTCCCACAGCAGGTGCACGACCAGTTCGGGTGCGGCGTAGTCCTCCCAGTGGTCCGTCGCGTAGGTCATCAACGGGCGGCGCGAGCGGTAGTCGATCAGGCTGTCGAGGTCGAAGCGCGCGATGACACGGCTCTCGAGCGTCTCCAGCAGGTGCTCGGCGAGCAGACGGCCCGCGGCACCGGCGTCCATGAAGCCCTCGAAGTGGTGCAGCAGCACCGCACCCGTCAGGTCCGGCACCTCCGAGTCCACCTCGTACAGGTTCTCCGGGTCCAGCACCGCATTGCCTCCAAAACCGTCGTTTCACTCTCGTCCAAAGCCAACCACGTGGACACGAGACTGATTCCGCACGGGTCGATTAGCCCATACGGATCCTGTGAGCGCACCACCCCACGAACACACCAACCCTGCGGAAAGGCGCTGCTTCCGCACGGGTCGATTAGCCCACACGGACCACCAAAACCCACCACCGCACCGGTCGATTAGGCCACACAGCTCGTGTGAGCGCATCACCTCACGGGTACACCAACGCCGTGGACAGGCGCTGGGTGACGCGTGGAGCTCTGGTCGCAGCCGTCTTCATTCTCCTCGGCGCGGCCCTGTACGTCTTCGGGCAGTTCAAGCCCTTCGGTGACGAGTCGATCGACCGCAGTCAGCCCGCGATGCTCAAGTCGGTGCGGGATCTCAGCCAGTACCACGCGGCGGCGGGCGAGTTCCAGGTGGTGCTGGACATCGAGAACGACGTGAAGTGGGTACCCGCGGCACTCGCCGGCGAACGCACGCTGTTCGTCGCGGCCGGATCGGTGAACGCCTACGTCGACCTCGGCTCGTTGAAGGACGACGGCCTGATCCTGTCCCCTGACCGCAAGACGGTCGAACTGCGCTTGCCGAAACCTCAGCTGGACAAGCCGAACCTGCACCACGACCGGTCGTACGTCTTCAGCCAGAAACGCGGGCTGATCAACGATCTCCAAGCACTGGCGGGACCTCCCGACCAGCAACGGTTCTACCTCGCCGCCGAGGCCAAGCTGACGGAGGCCGCGCAGAAGTCCGAGCTGATGAAGCGCGCCGAGGACAACACCCGCGTGATGCTCACCGGAATGCTGCAGTCGCTGGGATTCCAGGTGAAAGTGGTCACCGACTGAACC
>JAVXWK010000347.1:0-3012 GCA_032230575.1 Pseudonocardiales bacterium
GAAGAATCGTCGTTCACGCGATGACTCACACGCCCCACCTTACGGACGACCGGGTAGGCGCAACGTGAACAGGGCACCGCCTTCGGGCGCTCTGCCCGCGGTGGCCGTGCCGCCGTGCCGTTGTGCCACCTGCTTGACGATGGCGAGTCCCAGGCCGGAACCCGGCAGGGTCCGCGCCTCGGACGAACGGTAGAACCGCTCGAAAACGTGAGGTAGATCGGCATCCGCGATACCAGGGCCCGCGTCCGCCACCTCCACCACGGCGCTGCCGTCGCCCACCTGACGCAGGCTCAGCCGCACCGCTGAGCCCGAGGGGCTGAACTTCACCGCGTTGTCGAGGAGGTTCAGCACCGCGCGCTCGAGAGCACTTGAATCACCCAGAAGTGTCCACGGTTGCAGCTGCACGTCGAACGTCACGGCGTTCGAGGCGCGTCGGCGCGCGCGGTCCAGAGACCGTTCTACCACTTCGACGAGATCGACGGGTTCGTGCACGACCTGAGGTGCGTCCTCACGGGCGAGTTCGACCAGGTCACCGATCAACGTGGTCAGTTCGTCGATCTGAGCGCGCACGTCCGACTGGATTTCCGTTTTGTCCTCTTGGGACAACGTCGGGGAGTTCGGGCGTTCCGAGGCGAGCAACAGCTCCAGGTTGGTGCGCATGGAAGTCAGCGGTGTGCGCAGCTCGTGGCCCGCGTCGGCGACCAGCCGTCGTTGGCGTTCCTGCGATTCGGCCACCGCGCCGAGCATCGCGTTGAAGCTGTGCGTCAACCGCGCCAGCTCGTCGTCGCCCGACACCGGGATCGGCGTGAGGTCACCGGTGTTCGCCACGCGCTCGGTGGCCTCTCTGAGCCGTTGCACAGGCCGCAAACCTGTTCGAGCGACCGCTGTGCCCGCGATCGCCGCCAGCAGCACACCGGCGCCACCGATCAGCAGCAGCACCACGCTGAGCTTCGCCAGCGTCGTCCGCTGCGGCAGCATCGACTGCGCGATCACGATCGCCTGGCCCGAGTTCTCCGGCCCGTAGTGGACGGCGATCACCCGCGTCTCGCTCTTGTGGTCGGTCCAGGTGTAGTCGCCGCGATCGCCCTCCGCGACCTCCCAGGCCTCGTCGACGGTGGGCGGGGGCTCACCGGTCTTGGGGTAGAGGATCTTGCCGGTGTTCGACTGCAGCAGGCCCATCTTCACGTCGCCGGCCGCGAGGAACGCCGCCGGGTAGTTCTGGACCTCGTCCGGCGTGGTGACCTTGAAGCCGGTCGCCACCGTGTTGGCACGCTGGCGCAGGCTTTCGTCGAGCGCGTCGTACACGCTCTTGCGCACGATCATGTACGCGCCGAACGACACCAACGCCACGGCCCCGGCAACGCAGAACGCCGCGAGCCAGGTGACCCGAGCCCGCAGCGAGGCCTTCTGCAGCCGTCCCTGGGGTTCGAAGATCACGGAGGGGTCTCCCGCAGGACGTAGCCCACCCCACGCACCGTGTGGATCAGCCTCGGCTCGCCCTCCAGCTCCGTCTTGCGGCGCAGGTACCCGACGTAGACCTCGAGTGCGTTGCCCGAGGTCGGGAAGTCGTATCCCCACACGTCCTCCAGGATGCGGCTGCGAGTCAGCACCTGGCGCGGGTGCGCCAGCAGGAGCTCGAGCAGCGCGAACTCGGTGCGGGTGAGGCTGATGGAGCGCTCGCCGCGGCGGACGTCCCTGGTGGACGGGTCCAGCTCCAGGTCGGCGAACTTGAGGACGGCCGCGGACTGCTGGGCGGCGTCGTCGTCATGAGCGGCACGGCGCAGCAGCGCGCGCAGTCGTGCCAGCAGCTCCTCCAGCGCGAACGGCTTGGGCAGGTAGTCGTCGGCCCCGGCGTCGAGCCCGGACACGCGGTCGCTCACGGCGTCCCGCGCGGTCAGCACGAGGATCGGCAGGTCGTCACCGGTGCTGCGAAGGCGCCGGCACACCTCCAGCCCGTCCAGCCGCGGCATCATCACGTCGAGCACCATGGCATCCGGCCTGGCGGCAGTCACCGACTCCAGGGCCTGCATGCCGTCTCCGGCAGTCTCGACCTGGTAGCCGTTGAACTGGAGCGAGCGGCGGAGTGACTCCCTGACCGCCCGATCGTCATCGACAACGAGGATGCGCATAGGGGCAGTGTTGCTGAGGGATCTGAGAGGCGCCTGAGAAGGTCCCTAACAGCGCGTGTGAGTTCGGCGTTAGCCTTCCAGGCCGCGCGCGACAGGTGCGTTCCACTTCCGCCAGAGAGCAATCAGCCTGATGGTGATGATTATTGACGCACCAGTCAGCGCGACCAGGTCTTTCGGCAACCTGGCCCACTCGCCCATCGCGACGACGACCGCTCCGGCGAGCGCTGCAACGGCGTAGATCTCTCTCCTCAGCACCAACGGAATCTCTCGGAGGAGAAGGTCACGCATAGCGCCACCGCCGATACCGGTCGTCATGCCGATGAGGCAGGCGGCGTAGGGCGTGGCGCCGAGAGCCAGCGCGGTGGTGGTGCCGGACGTGACGAACAGGCCGAGCCCCACGGCGTCCAACAACAACACCGTGCGGCGGAGCTTGGCGACCTGCGGGTGGAACCAGAAGACGATCAGGCCGGTGACGCCGGCGACCAGCAGGTACGGCCAGTTCCTGAGGCTCGTCGGCGGGTGCACGCCCAGCAGCACGTCGCGGATGATGCCGCCGCCCAACGCCGTCGTGAGTGCCAGGACGGTCACGCCGAACACGTCCAGCCGGGCGCGGACGGCAGCCACGGCACCGGACGCGTCGAAGACCGCGTTCCCGATCAGTTCCAGGACGATGAGCAGCACGAACAGGGAGAATACGGGCTCACCGAGGGGTCGCCTCCCGGCGGTAACCGGCCTCCAGCCGCCCCCCTGCGGACACGAGGACGTGCTCGGCGACCTCGATGAACCACTCGGCACCCTCGCCCCGCACCAACGCGCGGTAGGCGTCCACGAGCTCGTCGGCCTTCGCCTCGCGGAGACGGCGCAGCAGCCACTTCCCGTGCCC
>JAVXWK010000353.1:0-3925 GCA_032230575.1 Pseudonocardiales bacterium
GACCCCGCCGCATTCGCGACGATGAATGTCGACTGCCCGTCTGGCACCGACAAGAAGTTCCTAGCCAATCCGGCCAGCGCCTCGCACGACGCCACGCTTGTCCGCTACGCCGTGACGGCCGGCAAACCGTATCTCATACGCCCCGGCATGGGCGTGTTCCCGCCCGCCGGGACCGTGCTATGGCAGGTTGCCGGCCCAGTCGCCGCGGGCGAATCGCCAAGCGTCGACGCCCGCTGCACGGCCGCGTCGGCGTTCACCGCGACGTTCTATGACCGCCCGTCCGCGCCCAGCACCTTCGCCGGCGAGGGCGGAGACCCCAGCGGCCCGCACAGCAACTCCGAGCTCGGCTTTATTGCCCCGTCCACGGCGCAGTACGTCGCCGACCTGACGCTGACCTCTGGGGCGGTGCAACTTAGTGAAGGGACGCACCCCGGCTTTGCGGAACGCATTGAGAGCTTCGCGTCCTCTGGTCAGTTTCATCTCGGCACGCTGGAGCCGGGCGCGCACTCCATGACCGTACAGCCGCTCGACGGCGCGAGCCCCAAATGGTCCATCACCATCCGGGCGCTGCCCGTCGTCCTGGCGGGCCTGAAGTTCAGCAAGCCCGTCACACGCCCCGGCGAATTCGTCCAAGCGGGCTATACCGTCACCGGGGACACGTCGGTGACCGCGGTCATCCGCGACGCCAACGGCCAGACCGTACGGACGCTGGCGTCCAAGTCCGCCGTCAAGGCCGGCGAGCGCACCCTGGCGTGGGACGGCAAGTCCGACTCCGGCGGGCTAGTCGCCGACGGCCCCTACCTGCTCACGGTGGACACCGTCGACCCGAGCGGACAGACAAGCTCGGCCACGGCATCCATCGTCGTCGACGGCACGCCGCCCGTCATCACGGTCAACTCCGCTGCCACGCTCGGCCCGCGCAACGCCGTGAGCGGGCGCATCTCAGACGCGCTCTCCGGAATCAACACGACCAAGGCCGCCGAACCGTCGCGCTACACCGAGCTTAAGTTCTCAACCGCCCAGGACTCCTTCACCCTGCTGCCACGCTCAGGAGAGTGGAAGCCCGGCACTCATGACGTGACCATCACGGCCACGGATGGCGCTGGCAACCAGTCCGAACTCGACTATCGCTTCCGCGTCGTCGACCCGACACCGTCGTGCAACAAGCCCGCGACCCGGACCGCCGCGCGGCGCTCGGGCTCACTGCTGCGCGCCATGCGCGAGCGAGTCGGAGGCGACCTGGACTACTACGTTCCGGGGACAGTCCTGTGCCGAGACCTCAACGGCGACGGCATCCGCGACATGACAGTCTTGTTTCAGTGCTGCACCGTCAGCTCGCCGTCAGTGGTAGCAGTGTTCGCCGGCACCCAGACCGGGCGGTACCGACTCGCATACATGAACTCCCGTGATTTGGTGTTCGGCATCTCTCTGCGCCGCCGTAAGGTCCTGCTGCGCAGCCCGCGCTACCGCCGCTCTGACGCCAACTGCTGCCCGTCGAGCTACCGCCGTTTCAGCGTGCACTTCGTGCGCGGACAGTTCGTGCTGAGAAAGCAGTAGTCCCGAGGCCCTGCTCAGCCCGCCGGCCAACCTCGACTGGACATCACTTCCGCGCAGGGCGGGCACCGCGGCTGGGCACATGGCCGTGTCTGCTCCTTTCGTGATTTCGCGCAGTGGCTTTGAGCCGGACGCAGCAGCGTGCGTCAGCAGCCGGGCACTATTAGCGCTCGTGCAGGACTGACGCTTCCCGGAGTGAGCCATCGGCGTCGAGGCGCGAATAGGCGATTCGCACGGACTCGCCGATGCGCTCGCCGATGTCAGCGCTCGCGTGCACGATCGCCTGACGCCCGCCGACGTCGCAGACCGCGAGCGGAGTGCCTTCGCCTCCGGACTGGACGGAAAGCACAACGCCGTGAGTGGTGTGCCGATGCTTGCACTTCCTCCACGTGTTTCGCCGGCCCGACCTATAGATCGAGGCCCGCCTCTTGAGCACGGTGCCCTCAAACCCGAGCCGCACGATCGCGGCATGGGCTTCCCGATCTGGAGGCTGGTTCTCGATGATGCGCAAGTGCGCGTCGGTTGGCAGGGCGTCGCGGAGTAGCTGGTCGCGCTCGCTCCACGGTCGGTAGCGAATGTCTGCCCCAGCGAGCTCGAGCAGGTCGAACGCAACAAACCGCAGAGACCGCAACGCTCTGTCGTCCTTCAAGAACACGGCGCGTCCCACCGCCCCATAGTCCTGAACGGCTAGGCCATCCCGCTTTCCCACAGCCACGAGCTCGCCATCGAACACGGAGCCGGGCGGCACATCTGCGAACGGTCTCAGCAGCCCCTGGAGCCGTCCGGTCATGCTCGTGCCATGTCGTGACCAAGCGCAGATACGTCGGTCACGATCCACGGTGACGAGCATGCGGAAGCCATCCCACTTCGCCTGCATCACCCAGTCATCGCCCTGCGGCCATTCGCGGGCGGTCGCGCTGAGCATCGGACTGGGAGGTCCCATCCCGATCGAATGTAGATCGCCCCAGCGCTCGGTCAGCAGGCGACGATCACGCTGAACGGCAGATCGACCGGCGTCCCTGCCGCGTCGTAGGTATGGACCTCAAGTCCGGAGCCCGCGATCTTCGTCGTCGCCGTCCCAGCCGGCGCATCCGCCGACAGCGACGAAACCGCATCGCAGCCCGAAACGTCCCGTCCCCATCGCAGACTGAAGGCGCCGTCCCCAGGCAAAGCTCCGCCCTCGACAGCGTTGCCGGTTGTGAGCTGCCCGACCGCGGTCATAGATGCGCGGTAGACGCCATCGTTCAGGGAGCTCCGCGTCTTTGACGAAAGGTCGCGCAGCTTGACGCCTCCGTTGTCCAGCTTCTTGGACGTCACAGCGTTCTTCTTGAGCTGCTTCGTGCCGACGCTCGACTTCGGCAGCGAGAAGGCGGCGTAGCCGGTCCCTCCAAGTACGACGAACACCGCGACCGTCGCCATCACGTTGCTGTAGGTCAGCCGACCCCTCATCACGTACCTCCTCGATGCTCCATCACAGGCCCTTCACGGACACTCGGACTGGTCGCGATGCGCCCTTGGCGTATGCGTACCCACTCTCCCTAGGGAGCCGAGCACGGAATTTGTACCGCTGAGTTCCGCGTGTGCCCGTGAACCGGTACTCGAAGCTCCAGTTGCCAGCCGCATCCGTATGGATCGAGCGGAACGTGCGCCACGAGCCCCGATCCCGGTACTGGAGCTCGACCAGCTTGCCTGTCGCTGGGATTGGCCCGGTCGCCACCTCGCCGGTGAACGTGACGGGTTCCCCATTCACGACGTGCTTGCGACTGGCCCTGATCGACGTGGCGGCTTTGACCTTGACGCGGACAAGCCGCGTCTGCGGACGGATCGTCGGCGCGCCGCGATAGACGAACCGGATCACCCGGCTGCGACCCGAAGGCACCGTGTACGCGAAGCGCCCGCGTCGGTTGGTCCGCACAGTTGCGACCGGCGCGAAGGTCGTACCGGGCTGGTCGATGCGTGAGGACACCTCGACCGGCACGCCGGAAAGCGGGTTGCCTCCGGGTGAGACCAACCGGCCCTGCAACTTCGTGCGGTGACCGTGCGTCACCCGCGGGCCCTGCACGAACCTGACATGCTTGTGACCGCGACGGCCAACGCGCTTGCGCACGCCAGCGCGCATCCGCGCCGCGACTCGCAGCGGCAGCCGGACGATCGCTCGTTTCCCATCCACGCGTCGCCGCGTCGAGCGCTCGTTGCCAGCGAGGTCGATCACGCGCGCACGCAAGGCATATCGCCCTCTCGACAGGCGACCGTCAGGGATCTGTGCTGTCAGGCCGCCGTTTACGACCGACGTCTTCAGGCCTCTCCAGCCCTTCCCCTTCTTGAGCCGGATCTCGACGGAGCCGCCGGCGACGCCAGACAAGGGATCGCT
>JAVXWK010000378.1:0-3575 GCA_032230575.1 Pseudonocardiales bacterium
GACGGTCGATCCCGCGGCGTACCGCTGGATGGCCAGAACCTCCACAGTGGACGGACGGCCGGACATGCCGGTGCTCACGTTGCACACCACTGATGACCCCCTCGTCCCGGTACAGCACGAGGAGGAGTACGCCGAAGACGTTCGTGACGGTGGTTCCGCGGCGCTGCTGCGGCAGGCGTACACCGATCACGCGGGACACTGCGCCTTCACGACCGCCGAGCTGGTCGCGGCGGTGATCACCATGGAGAAGCGCATCGAGACCGGGCGCTGGGACGGGCTGGCAGATCCGCGCCGGATGCAGGCTCGCGCCGAATCGCTCGGGCTCGGCTCGGCCGCCTTCGTCGCATTCCGTCCGGCGGAGTTCCTCGGCGACCGCTCGGCGCCACCACGCCACTGAGGCGCTCCTGACCGCACGCGCGGGCCCCGCGTGCGGCGCGGCAGAACAGCGCGGGCACGACTCATAGGCAGAACACAGCTCCGGCACATGGGAGACCAAGATCCGGACTCGATCGTCGTGGCATGACTCTTGCGACGCCGGCTCCCGAACCCACGGCAACGGCCGTCACCGGACCCGTGCTCGACGTGGTGGTCCCCGTCTACAACGAGGAGCACGATCTCGTTCCGTGCGTGCGGAAGCTGCACGCGAACCTGAGCGAGCGGTTCCCGTACCCCTTTCGGATCACCATCGCCGACAACGCGAGCACCGACCGCACGGCCGAGATCGCCGACGCCCTCGCCGGCGAGATCGCGGAGGTGCGGGCGGTGCACCTGACCCAGAAGGGCCGCGGCCGTGCGCTCAAGGAGGTCTGGTCGTCGTCGGACGCCGCAGTGCTCGCGTACATGGACGTGGACCTGTCCACCGACCTCGCGGCGCTGCCACCGCTGGTCGCCCCGCTGATCTCCGGCCATTCCGACATCGCCATCGGCAGCAGGCTGGCGCGCGGCTCCCGCGTCGTGCGGGGCTCCAAGCGTGAGTTCATCTCTCGCTGCTACAACGTGATCGTGCGCGGCACGCTCGCCGCACGGTTCAGCGACGCCCAGTGCGGCTTCAAGGCCATCCGTGCCGACGTGGCCCGCGGGTTGCTGCCGCACATCGAGGACACCGGCTGGTTCTTCGACACCGAGCTGCTCGTCGTGGCCGAACGGGCCGGGCTGCGCATTCACGAGGTCCCGGTCGACTGGGTGGACGACCCGGACAGCACGGTCGACATCGTGTCCACCGCGGTCGCCGACCTCAAGGGCATCGCGCGGCTGCTGCGGGGTTTCGCCTCCGGTGCCATCCCCGTCGCCGAGCTGCGCGCCCAGCTCGGCCGTGCCCCGCTGGAGCAGTCGAAGCCCGGCGTGCCCGCGGGACTGTTCCGCCAGCTCGTGCGGTTCGGCGCGATCGGTGCCGCCAGCACCCTTGCCTACCTCGCGCTGTTCCTGTTGTTGCGCAACGGTATCGGCGCGCAGGCAGCCAACCTCGTCGCGCTTGCGGCCACCGCGATCGCCAACACCGCGGCCAACCGCCGGTTCACCTTCGGCGTGCGCGGTGCGTCCGGTGCGGTGCGGCACCAGTTCGAGGGGCTGATCGTCTTCGGTCTCGGGCTCGGCCTCACCAGCGGCGCACTCGCGGCCACCCACCAGCTCGCCACCACGGGCAGCCACGCCGAGATCGTGGCCGTCGTGCTGGCCAACCTCCTGGCCACCGTCCTGCGGTTCCTGTTGTTCCGCAACTGGGTCTTCCGCGGGCGGCTCACCACCCTGGAAGCCACGTCATGAGCAGGACGCGGCGGCCAAGTTGGTAGTAGGTGGCGTAATCAGACAAGACGTTGTCATCGGGCAGGTTTCTACTACCAACTTGGCCGCCGCGTTGCGTGGGAGCGCGTTCATCGCGTGCGGAATCCGGTCCGCGGGCAGCGGCGACGCCGAGAGATGCCTTGACCTGACGTGCTCGGTCTGGTCCACGGCTTGACGAAAATGAATGGCCGCGCTCACGAAGAATGTTTTCGGCGCGGAGTCCGGACGGTGTAGCCGAGTCCTGCCGAATGCGCATGAACGGTGAATTCACACAAGTTGCGCACAGCTGAATCTCAACTTCGAGCCCTAGGGTCACGCACTGTCAGTGTTCAACCCTGTGCTCTCAGTGAGGAGAAGCTGTGCACACTGATGACGACGACGAGATCATCGGCCGCGTGCTGAGCCGCCGGCATGCGATCACGCTGCTCGGTGCGGCGGGCGCCGTGCTGACCGCGGGTGGCGGCATCGCCGCCGGCCTGTCCCGACCCATGTCCGCCGTGGCGGCCCAAGCGGTGAACTGCGTTGTGAAACCGCAGATGACCCAGGGCCCGTACTACGTCGACGAGGGGCTCAACCGCTCGGACATCCGGACCGACCCGTCCGACGGCAGCTCGGTGGCGGGCATCAAGCTCACGCTGAACCTGAGCGTGCTGAGGGTGGCTTCCTCGTGTGCGCCACTGCAAGGCGCCACTGTGGACCTTTGGCAGTGCGACGCGTACGGGCGCTACTCCGACGTGGCAGCCAACAACACGGTCGGCAAGAAGTTCCTGCGTGGCTACCAGGTGACCGACGCCAGTGGTGTGGCCACTTTCGTGACCGTCCTGCCCGGCTGGTACACCGGCCGGACCGTGCATTTCCACATCATGATCCGCACGGCAAGCGGTGGCAGCACGTACAAGTTCACCTCGCAGCTGTTCTTCACGGAAGCCTTCAAGGCGTCCTACTTCACACAGCAGCCGTACGTGAGCCGCGGAATGCCCAACACCACCAACGCCAGGGACGGCATCTACAACAACGGTGGCAGTCAGATGCTGCTCACTCCGGCCGCGGTGAGCGGGGGTTACACCGCCGACTTCGCCGTCGGCCTCAACCTCTGACGATCCTGCCCGCACGAGCCGACTGGGCGCGGAGGCCCGGTCGGCTCGTGCGGAAGCGGCATCGGTCATGCGCCGAGGTCGTAGACGGTCTGCTCGCCGATCGTCACCGCCTTGTACTCGGCCGCGACCCATGCGGTGATCTCGTTGTTGCCGCGCCCACCGCCGCCACCGCCGCCACCGCCCGCGACGAAGTAGCGGACCTTCCCCGCCGCGACGAGGGCTTTGAACTCGTCCAGGGTCGGTGCGGGATCGCTGCCGTTCCAGCCGCCGATCGCGATGACCGAGCGGCCGGAAGACAGCTGCAACGACGCCGCGCTCTGTGCGCCGACCGTGGCGGCCGCCCACTCGGTGTCCGTGCCCTTCAACAGCTGCACGAGCTCCGTCGACGTCCGGCCTCCCCCCATACCGCCGCCACCCTGTTGCTGCGTGCTCGGTCCGGACATCGGGATCGATCCGCTGTGCGTGGTCGCCGCGGTCGCCAGCGAGTACCCGGACGTGCCGAGCAACGCCGCCGCCACCAGCACGCCCACCATCCAGCGGCGCCCGTTCAGGCCGAGCAGCAGCGCGAAGATCGCGACGGCCGTCGTCGCGAGCACGACCCAGCGCAGCCAGGGCATCCACGTCGGCGTGCGGTCGAGCAGGATGAAGCCCCACACGCCGGTCGCCGCGACCATCGCGACGAGCGACATCCGCACCGGG
>JAVXWK010000437.1:0-4401 GCA_032230575.1 Pseudonocardiales bacterium
GGCCGGGGCGTCACCGAGCTGGGCGTCGACCGACTTCTGGTACTCGAAGATGACTTTGTTGGCACCGCTGAGGTTCTGCGCCACGGACTCGCGGATCTTGAGGTTCGCCGGCAGGCCGCGGTTCGCGCCGAGGATCTTGCCCGCGTCCGGGTCGTTCAGCAGGAAGTCGATCAGCTTGACCGCCGCGTCCTTGTTCTTGGTGCGGGCGGACGCGCTGATCAGCTGCGACGGCTTGCGGTATGAACCGAGGACTTCCTTGCTGTCACTGGGGTACGGGCCCAGTGCGAGCTCGCCGGGGCGCACGGTGTTGTAGCCGCCGTAGAGGCTGTCGTAGGTGTGCTCGGACGCGGACAGCTTCTTGCCCATCGGGGTCTGCTCGGCTCCGGCGTTCAGCGTGGTCACCAGCTCCGGCGGGGTGGTGGCGTTGCCGTCGCGGAAGTCCTTGGAGAGCTGCCAGAACGCCTTCAGGTCGTCCTTGGAGTACCCGAGCTCGCCGTCGTCGGCGTAGAGCTTCTTGCCGCGCTGCCGCAACCACGTCTCGAAGACGTCCTCGGTGCCGCCGAAGTCCGTCGCGCCCGCGATCTTGCCGCCCGTGCTGGCCTGGATCTTCGCTGCGGTCTCCTTGTAGTCGGCCCAGCTCCAGCCGATCCGCGGCGGCTTCACAGCGGCCGCGTCGAAGAGCTTCGGGTCGTAGACGATCGCGGTGGCGTTCTGCGCCAACGGCATCGCGACCTGCTTGCCGCCCAGCTTGCCGCTGCCGATGAAGCCGGAGTTCCAGTCCGCGGTGCGGATCTCCTTGCCCACGTACGGGGAGAGGTCGAGCAGGACGTTGCGGCCCGCGTACTCGTTGAGGTAGCGGTAGTCCATCTGGATCACGTCCGGCGCGTTGCCGCCCGCGATCTCGGTGGAGAGCTTCTCGAAGTAGTTCTGGAAGTTCTGGAACGACGTCGAGACCTTGATGTTCGCGTTGCGGCTCTCGAACAGCTTCACCGCCTCGTTGGTCACCTTGGCGCGGTCGTCGTTGCCCCACCAGATGAACCGGATCTCGGCCTGGCCGTCGCCGCCGCCTTTGGCACCACAACCCGACGCCACCAGCGCGGCACCGAGCATCAAGCCCACAACCTTGTGCGCCTTCACCAGATCTCCCCTATCGCAGGTCGATGACGTCGACGACGCGGACCGGTTCCCCGGTCTCGAAGCTGCGGTTGGCGGCGAAACCGGTCAGCAGCGAGAGGGTGCCGTCGTAGTGCGTTGCCTTGCGTCCCAACGGGTCGTGTTGTCCTTCCGGCCCGTACAGCGCGTCGACCATGCGCTGGTCGGCGCCGCCGTGACCGTCCCGGTCGTACTCCAGCGGGATCTCTTCCCGTTCCTCGAACAGCCGTTGCACCGACAGCTTCGCCCACCCGTCCTCGGGGTTGGCGTTCACGCCGTGCACGGTCGGGTTCTGGCTCGACACCCAGGAGTTCTCGACGACCTCCAGCTCGAGCCGTCCCTTGCTGCCGTTGACCATCAGCCGGTAGCCCTCCCACGGCGAGTAGGCCGTGAGGTGGTACGTCAGGTTCGCGCCGCTGGCATAGCGCACGATCACCGACATGTCGTCCTCAATGGACACCCCGGGCTCGAACGGGTTCTGGTCGCGCCGATACCCGTCCTCGTGCTGGGCGTCGACGTAGAGCTTCTTGAGCCAGTCGTTCTGCTCCAGCTTCAACGCGAACCGCTCGTCCTGCGCGTAACCGTGACGCGCGCCGTTCTCGTCGCCGTAGAAGAACAAGCGGCCGTGCGCGTACACGGTGTCCGGCGTTGACCCGACCCACCAGTTGAGCAGGTCGAAGTGGTGCGTCGCCTTGTGCACCATCAGGCCGCCGGAGTTGGCCTTGTCGCGGTGCCAGCGGCGGAAGTAGTCGGCGCCGTGCCGGGTGTCGAGCAGCCACTCGAAGTGCACCGACCCGATCTCGCCGACAGCGCCGTCCGCCAGCAGTTCGCGGACCTTCTCGTGGATCGGGTTGTAGCGGTAGTTGAACGTGACGGTGACGTTGCCGTCGTTGCGGTGCACCGCGTCCAGGATCTTGCGGGCCGACGGCACGTCCGTCGTCATCGGCTTCTCGGTCACGACGTCACGGCCGGCGTCGAGCGCTTCCACGACGTACATGTCGTGAAACCGATCAACAGTGGTCACGACGACCACGTCCACCTGCTGCTCTTCCAGCATCTTGAGGTAGTCGGCGGCGTCGTACGCAGGGACCGGCTCGACCCCCAATTCCACGAGCCGGTCGTTGTGGACGTCCATCCGGGTGCGGTTCACGTCGGCGAACGCGACGAGCCGGCAGGTGTCCGCGTGCTCGACCGCGATGGCGTGGATGTGCCGCTCCGCCCGCGATCCCGTGCCGACCACGGCGTAGCGCCTGCGGGCCATCACAACCTCCCCGGTAAACGGTTTCCACACGCTAGCCGCACCGGCCCTGACCTCGTCAAGGGTTCCGCGAAAACGTTTTCGCTTGTTTCATGGACATGAACCGTCCCTGCCCGTATGAAGTGCCCATGCCGACCCCTGTTGTGCTCGACTGCGACCCCGGACACGACGACGCGATCGCGATCTTGCTGGCCGCCGGTGCACCCGAGATCGACCTCCGCGCGATCACGACGGTCGCCGCGAACCAGACTTTGGACAAGGTCACGCTAAATGCGCAGCGGATCTGCTCGGCGGCCGGAATTTCGGTGCCGATCGCGCGCGGGTGCGCTCGCCCGTTGGTACGGCCGCTGTACGTGGCGGAGGACATCCACGGGGAGTCCGGAATGGACGGACCCGCGTTCGGCGCGATTTCCGTCGACGTGGTGGAGGATCACGCGATCGACGTGATGCACCGGAACATGCCCGCGACCCTGATCGCTACCGGAGCGCTCACGAACGTGGCCATGTATCTGCAGCGCTACGGAACGGCTGCCGTTCGCGAGATCGTGCTGATGGGCGGATCGACCGAACGCGGCAACACGACGCCGTACGCGGAGTTCAACATGTACGTCGACCCCGAGGCCGCGCAGATCGTCTTCGACAGCGGCGTGCCGATCACGATGATCGGGTTGAACGTGACGCACCAGGCCTTGGTCACGCCCGCGGTTGTCGCGCGGTTGAACGATTTGGGACCGCTGGGGCGGATCTGCGGCGACCTGATGACGTTCTTCGCGGCGACCTACCGCGAGGTGTTCGGGTTCGAGGCACCGCCGCTGCACGACCCGGTGGCGGTCGCCCAGGTGATCGACCCGACGCTGGTGACGTGCGTCGATGCGTTCGTGGGCATCGAGACCGTGGGAACGCTCACGCGCGGCGCGACCGTCGTGGATCTGCACGGGCGGCTGGGCAGGGAAGCGAACGCGCGGGTGGCCGTCGGGCTGGACGTCGACCGGTTCTTCGACCGGGTCGTCGACGCTGTGGGACGGCTCACGTAACAGCGTTGACGGGCTGGCGATGATAGGCGAAAGGGGGCTCTTTTTCTTTGGGGGAATCATGACCAACCCTGTGTTCGACGCGCAGCAGCCTGCCGTCGAGCCGGAGGCACCGGCCGCGCCGTCGCAGCCGGAGTTCGAGGCGTACACGCCGGTGTTCCCGGCACCGCAGCAGCCTTTGCCGGAGCCGGTGGCACCGGTGGCGCCGCCGAAGCGGAAGCGGACCGGCGTCGTCGTGGTGTCGGTGTTGCTCGTGCTGCTGTTCGGCGCGGCGGGGGCGTTCGGCGTGCTGCTCGTGCAGGAGAAGGACCACTCCGCCGAGCTCTCCAGGCAGGTCGAGGACAAGACCGACGAGATCTCCGACCTCACCAAGAAGGTCAAGGAGAGCAAGGACGACGCCACGCGTGCCGTCGACCTGCAGAAGAAAGCCGAAGCCGCGCAGCGCAAGGCCGAGAACGACGCGGTGAGCGCGCAGAAGTGCAAGGAAGCTGCCAAGTCGCTGACCGAGTCCCTGGTGGCCAACGACCGCGGCAAGGGTGAGGCGGCCATCGGTCAGCTCCTGGTCCAGTGCTGACCGCCGAGCAGCAGCCCGCGGACGCCCCGCCTCCGCCGCCGCGACGCACGAACACCGCTGTCCTGGTGCTGGCGATCGTCGCCGGTCTGCTGTTCGTCTCGACGGGTGCTCTCGGCACTCTGTTCTACGTCGCGATGAAGAACTCGGTCGGCCAGGCGAAGGAGATCCAGGCCAAGGGCCGCGAGATCGCCGAGCTGCGGGAGAAGGCCAGGGCCAGCGAGACCGAGGCGGCGGCCGCCCGCAACGAGCGGGAAACCTTCAGGTTCACCGCCGAGCGGGCGGAGAAGTGCCGTGCCGCCGCGGAGGCGTACAAGAAGGCCTCGTTCACCGACGACCAGCCGAAGCGCCAGTCGGCGTGGAACGAGATCTACCGCAACAGCTGAACA
>JAVXWK010000456.1:0-8354 GCA_032230575.1 Pseudonocardiales bacterium
CTTCCCACCACGCCCGATGGGCGTCCCGCCGCGCGGAGTGGTAGTCGAGCTCGGACGAGGGCAGGCCGTCCGAGTTCATCGCCCACCACGCGTCGGAGTCGTGCAGCACGGCCACATGTGCCGTGACGGTCGATCCCGCGAGCTCGGCGAGCCGGGCGACGGCCTCACCCGTTGCCGTCACCTCGGCGAAGACGCGGCTGTCCCGCCCGATGTGCGGGACCATCGCCGAGTGCCACTGCTCGGCACCCGCTTTCGACTGGCGCCACTGGAAGAACAGCGCTCCCTCGGAACCGCGCGCGATGTGGCCGAGCGAGTGCCGCAGGATCTCGCCGGGATCCTTGGCGAGCACCCGGCCGCGGTCGTAGACGGTGCTGGTGCCCTGTTCCATCAACAACCACGGCTGCCCGCCCGCGAACGAGCGGGCGCGGTCGGCGGCGAAGGCCACGTCGGCCGCCGCGTCGAGGCCCGGCCGGTCCGGGTAGTGGTCGATCGCGACCAGGTCGACCTCGCGGCCCAGTGCCCACAGGTCGACGTTCTGGTAGCCGGGCAGCATCAGATTGGTCGTCACCGGCCGGTCGCTGTGCGCGCGGATCGCGTCCCGCTGCTCGGAGTAGGCCGCGATCACCTCGTCGGAGAAGAACCGGCTGAAGTCCAGCGTGTGGCCGGGGTTGCGGTGCCACTGGGTGGCACGCGGCGGCAGGATCTGTTCCCAGCTGCCGTACCGCTGGCTCCAGAACGCTGTTCCCCACGCCTCGTTGAGCGCGTCCAGCGAGCCGTACCGCGTCCGCAGCCAGACCCGGAACGCGGTGGCGGTGTGCTCACACCAGCACAACGTCACGTACTCGTTGTGCACGTGCCACAAGGCGACAGCCGGGTGGTCGCCGTAGCGTTCCGCGAGCGCGGAGGCCATGCGCCGGGCCGCCGACCGATAAGCCGGAGCGGTGAGGCAGTAGGTGTCCCTGCTGCCGTGGACGAGCCTGGTGCCGTCGGGGGTGACGGGCATGGCGTCCGGGTGGGCCAGCGTGAACCACGGCGGCGGCGAAGCGGTGGGCGTGGCGAGATCGACGTGGACACCGTTGGCGTGCAAGCGATCCAGCTGGGCGTCGAGCCACCCGAAGTCGTAGCGGCCCTCCTCCGGTTCCAGCAACGCCCAGGAGAAGACGCCGACCGTGGCCAGGTTCACCCTGGCCTCACGCATCAGCTCGTCGTCCTCCTTCCACACCTGCTCGTCCCACTGCTCGGGGTTGTAGTCACCACCGAAGGCCAAGCCCCCCAGCCGTTTCGCGATCACGGCTCCTCCCGCAGGGGCAGAGTGGCTCCGTCACGCAGGAACAACGGGATGCGTTCGAGCGGAGCCGCGACGGTCAGCGTCTGCCCGCCCTCGTGCTCCGCACCGGTCCAGGCATCGGTCCACCGGGCACCGGCGGGCAGGTAGACCTCGCGCTCGCGCAGACCCGCCTCGGTGATCGGGGCCACGAGCAGGTCAGGGCCGAGCAGGAAGGCGTCCTCGACCTGCCAGGCCCGCGCGTCTTCCGGAAACTCCAGGAATACCGGCCGCATCGGCGGCACACCGGTCTCCGACGTCGTGCGCATCTGCTCCATCACATAGGGGCGCAGGCGTTCCCGCAGTCGGAGGTGCCCGGCGAGGATCTCGTAGGCCTCCTCGCCGTACGACCAGACCTCGTTGGCAAGCCCGGTCATCGCGGGCTCCAGCACCTGCTCGTCCCCGCGGAAGCCGTGCAGGCGGAACAACGGGCAGAACGTGCCGTACTGGAACCACCGCACGAGGACCTCGCGGTACGCGGGATCGTCCGGGTCGCCGCCGTGGAAGCCACCGATGTCCGTTGTCCACCAAGGGATACCGGACATCATCACGTTCAGCCCGGCTTTGATCTGGGTGCGCAGCGAGGCGAAGTCCGTGGCGATGTCGCCCGACCACAACGCGGCGCCGTACCGTTGCGCGCCCGCCCACGTGGAACGGTTGAGCGAGATGATCTCGTCCTCCCCCGCCGCGCGCAGTCCGTCGTGGACGGTGCGGGCGTTCTCGCGGGGGTAGAGGTTGCCGACCTCCAGGCCGGGACCGGCGTGGTAGCGCAGGTTGTACTGGTGGCCGGGCTTGAGCTCGGGCTCACCGGCGTCCAGCCAGAAGACCTTGATGCCGAGCTCGTGGTAGCCGCGCCGGATGCGCTCCCACACGTACTCGCGGGCGTCCGGGTTGGTGGCGTCGTAGAAGGCGACCTGGGCGGAGTACGCGCCGAGGCCCTTGTCCGGCCAGTCCGCGTGCGCCATCGGCCCGAACTCGGTGCCGATGAACAAACCCCTGTCCAGCATCGGGTGGTAGTTCTCGCTGGCCGGGCTCACCGACGGCCAGACCGAGACCATCAGCTTGACGCCCATCTCGTCGAGCTCGCGCACCATGGCGGCCGGGTCCGGCCACTCGGCGGGGTCGAACTTCCACTCGCCGAGGTGGGTCCAGTGGAAGAAGTCGCAGACGATCACGGACAACGGCAGCCCGCGGCGCTTGTACTCGCGGGCGACCTCCATCAGCTCGTCCTGGGTGCGGTAGCGCAGCTTGCACTGCCAGAAACCGGAAGCCCACTCCGGCAGTTCCGGCGCGTGTCCGGTCACGTCGGCGTAGGAGCGCAACACATCGGCGGGCTTGCCCGCGGTGATCCAGTAGTCGATCTGGCGTGCGCTGTCGGACACCCAGCGGGTGCCCGTCTCGGCGAGCTCCACCCTGCCGATGGCGGGCGAGTTCCACAGCAGGCCGTAGCCACGGTCGGAGATCAGCAGCGGGATGGTGACCTCGGCGTTGCGCTGGACCAGGTCGATGACCGCGCCCTTCTGGTCCAGCAGGCCGTGGGTGTGCTGGCCGAGGCCGTAGAACCGTTCTCCGCGGTAGGCCTGGAAACGCTGCTCGAGCCGGTGGTAGCCGTTGCCCGTCGCGGTGGCCAGGCGCGGGCCGGGCCACCAGAAGTGGGCGGGCTGCTCGGCGAGGAGCTCGGTGCCGTCCTCCGTCCGGACGAACGTCAGCCTGCCCGCGGACGCACCGAGCTCGGGGGTGAGCTTTCCTTCGGTGTCGGCGTCGATCCGGACGGTGAGCCCACCGTTGACCAGGGTGGCGTAGTGCTCGGCGATCTTGATCTCCGCGTCGACGCCGCCCGGCGGCGTGTCGAGCAGTGCTCCCGGCAGGTCCTCGAGCAACGGCCCGCCGGGCGTGGCCCTGACCCGGACCGAGTCCGGCCCCCAGGCCTCGACGCGGAGGGTCTCGCCTTGGGCACGCCACTCAAGTGCGTTGCCGAGGTCTCGGAAGTGCGTGGGCATGCGGGGCGCTCCTCGCGTTGTGAATGAGTGAGTGCGAAAGTCAGGTGATGTCAGGGCTGGTCTCAGGACTGCCGCGGCGCGGGACCGGTGCTGTCGCGGATGTTCAGCGTGGGCGTGAGCAGGATCCGGTCGTCGACCGGCAGGCCGCCGTCGCCGGACGCCGTGAGCCTGCGCACGATCTGCTCGACGGCAACCCGGCCGAGCTCCTGCGCCGAACCGGTCACCGCGGTGAGCCTCGGCGCGAACTGCTCGGCGAGCTGGTCCTGGCAGAGCGCGATCACCGACACGTCCTCGGGCACGGTCCGGCCGCTGGTGCGCAGCAGCGTGAGCAGCGGGCCGATCGCGCCCTCGTTCTGCACCACGAAGCCTGTGGTCGCCGGACGGTCCGCGAGGATGCGGGCGAGCGTCCCCGCGGTGCTCTCGTAGGTGCCCTCGCAGGACCGGTGCAGGAACCGCAGGCCGCGCTGCTCGGCCCGGTCGCGGAAACCGGCGAGCGTGCGCTCGGCGTAGCCGGCGTGCCGGTGGTAGACACCGGAACCGTAGCCGATGAACGCGATCTCGCGGTGACCGAGATCGGCGAGGTGGTCGGCGCACAACGCGCCGGCGGCGGCGAAGTCGTGGTCCACACAGGACAGTCCGGTGGTGTCCTGCGGCAGGCCGATGAGCGCGGCCTGGGTGCGTTGGGCCTGCAACACCGGGATGCGTTCGTCGTCCAGTTCGACGTCCATCAGGATCACGCCGTCGGCCAGGCCGCTGGCGGCGATCCGCTTCACCCCGTCCGGTCCCTCGTCGTTGGTGATCAGCAGGACGTCGTAGCCGTGCTGACGGGCCGCCATCGTCACCGAGATCGCGATCTCCATCATCACCGGGACGTAGACGTCGGTGCGCAGCGGCACCATCAGCGCGACGATGTGCGACCGCCGCGCGGCCAGGGCACGTGCACCGGCGTTGGGGTGGTAACCGAGTTCGTGCACGGCACTGCGCACCCGGCGCCGGGTCTCCTCGGAGATCGCGCGCTTGCCGCTCAGCACGTAGCTCACCGTGCTGGACGACACGCCCGCGTGCCTTGCCACGTCGGCAATGGTCACCATGTGTTCTCAGCCCTTGATCGCGCCGGTCAGGACACCCGTGCGGAAGTGCTTCTGCACGAACGGGTAGACGGCGAGCAACGGAATGAGCGTCAGCACCACCACCGCCATCTGCAGCGAGAGCGGCGCGGTCTGGGACACCGCCGTGCCGAAGCCGGAGTTGACCGAACCCGGCATGCCGTTGCCCCGGTTGACGTAGGTGTAGAGGACATACTGCAGCGGCCACTTCTCGCTGTCCGTCGGCATGTACAACATGACGTTGAAGAACGAGTTCCAGTAGCCGACACCGTAGAAGAGCGCCATCACCGCGGTCACCGCACGCGAGGTCGGCAGCACGATGGACCACAGGATCCGCCAGTCCCCCGCGCCGTCGATCCGCGCAGCCTCGATCAGGTCGGCCGAGGTGCTCGAGTAGAACGAACGCAGGATCAGGATGTTGAAGACGGAGATCGCGCTCGGCAGGATCAGCGCCCACCACTGGCCGTAGCCGCCCAGCCCGGTGACGACCAGGAAGGTGGGAATCAGGCCGCCGTTGACGAACATCGTGACGATCAACAGGGTCAGCAGGAAGCGGTGCGCGAACGAACGCGACCGGGAAAGGCCGTAGGCGCACATGACCGAGACCACCATCGACACCACCGTGCCGACCGCGGTGATGCCGAGACTCACCAGCAGCGCGGTGCGCACGGTGGCGTCTTCCAGCATCACCCGGTAGGCCTCGAGGGTCAGTCCGTCCGGCCAGATCACGAGGCCGCCCGCGCGGTTGACCGCGCCCTGGGTGGACAGACTGGTCACCACGATGATCCACAACGGCACCAGCATGATGAGCAGCACGCCGCCGAGGGTCACGCCCTTGGCGGTTTCGCCGACGACCGTCGGCGGCTCCTCCCAGGGTGGGCGGCTGCCGCGCCGCTTGCGGCGGACGACCGGTTCCGGCGCGATCGCGGTCGCGCTCATGCGTTCGACAACGCTGAGTGTGTCGGTCATTTCCGGTACAACCCGTCCTCGCCGAAGGCGTGTGCCAGTTTGTTCGCGCCCCAGATGAGCAGCAGGGAGATCACGCTCTTGAACAGTCCCGCCGCCGCGCCGTAGCTGTAGTCGCCGGTGGCGATGCCGTAGTAGAACGAGAAGGTGTCCAGCACGTCCGCGGTGTCGAAACCGACCGCTTCCCGCTGGATCAGGAACTGCTCGAAGCCGACCGTCAGCGCGTTGCCCAGGCGCAGCACCAGCATCAGCACGATGACGCCGCGCAGTCCGGGCAGGGTGATGTGCCACAGCCGCCGCAACCGCCCGGCACCGTCCGCCGCGGCCGCCTCGTAGAGGTCCGTGTTGATGGCGGCGAGCGCGGCCAGGAAGACGATGATCCCCCAGCCGGCCTCCTTCCAGATCACCTGCGCGGACACCAGGAGCGCGAAGGTGTCCGGGTTCGTCATGACGTCCCAGGTGCCGATGTCGTTGTTGCGCAGGAAGTGGTTGAGCGCACCCGCGCCGCCGAGCATCTGCTGGAAGATCGTGATGGCCAGCACCCACGAGAAGAAGTGCGGCAGGTAGACGACGGACTGGATGAAGTTGCGCACCCGCAGGCTCAGCACGGAGTTCAGCAGCAGCGCCAACGCGATCGGCACGGGGAAGAACAGGACCAGCTGCACGAAGCTCAGGTACAGCGTGTTCGTCACCGCGTTCCAGAACAGCCGATCACCGAACAGCCGCTCGAACTGGTCGACGCCCGCCCACGCGCTCTGCCACATCCCGGCCAGCGGGTCGTACTCCTGGAACGCGGTGATCAGCCCGAACAACGGCGCGTAGTTGAAGACCAGCAGCAGAACGACGGCGGGCAGCGTCATCAGGATGAGCGACCGGTCGCGGCGCAGCCTCACCCGCCAGCTCTGCCGCGCCGGTCGCCCCGTGCGGTCCGGCCGCGTCGTGGTGGTCGTGGTCACTGCCCGGTGCCGTGCTTCTGCAGGACGTTGTCATTCGTCCACTGGATCAGCTTGTCCCCGCCGCCACTGGTCTTCCAGTTCGCGACGGCCTCCTTCACCTCGGCCACCGTCTTCTTGCCGTGGTAGCAGTCCTTCATCGCGGCCTCGACCGCCTGTCCCGCGTCCGCCGTGGCCTGCGCCTGCGGCATGCTGATGTTCATGTTCCAGAAGACCGGCTTCTTGAGCGCCTTGACGTTGGCTGCCTGCCAGGCGAGGTAGTCCTTGGTGACGGATTCCACGCCGGGGCTGTTGGTCGCGGAGGCCGGCGCGGCCAGGAACGGGAAGGTGGCCGCCTGCACCTCCTTCTTGCCCGCCTCGGTGGCCGTCGGCACACCGTCGACCATGGTGAAGTGGACGCCCTCGACCCCGTAGTTGACCATCGTGTACTCGGCAGAGCCGAACGGCGCGGCGAGGTAGTTCGCGACAGCCAGGCACTCCTCGATCTGCTCGGGCTTCAGGTTGATGTTCAGGTAGCTCATGATGTCGGCGCCCGCACCCATGTAGAGCCGCGGCTCGCTCTTGCCGTCGGCGGCGAAGACGTTCAGCGCACCGCGCCGGTAGTTCGGGCTGGCCGCCCTGCCTGACTGGTGGTCGGCGAGGTTCCACGCCCCCGTTCCGCCGCTCGAGATCAGCGTCTTCCCGCTGTAGAACCGGGTGTTGGCGTTGGCGTTGTCGCCGGCCAGTGCGTCGGGATGCACGTAGCCGGAGGTCGCGAGCCGGTAGTTCCAGTCCAGCGCCGCCAGGAACTCCTCGGTCTCGTACAGGTGGACCAGCTTGCCGTTGTCCACCCGCCACTTCAGCGGCGCGCCGAAGGACGTGTAGATGTAGCGGTACACGTCGTCGAACGCCCACACGCCGTTCTTGGCGTCGGTCAGCTCCTTGCCGAGGTTCATCAGATCGTCTGCGGACTTCACCTGGTCGGCGGTGATGCCCTTGGCGTCGAGGAGGTCGCGCCGGTAGTAGATGGTTCCCGCGACCTGGAAGCCGGTGGCGAAGGAGGGGATCCCGTACAGCTTCTCGCCCCAGGCGCCGGTTCGCCACGCGGCGGTCGGGATGGCGGCGAGGTTGGGGTACTTCTTGATGTTGTCGCCGGACAGGTACGACGTCAGGTCCGCGAGCTGGTTTCCTGCCAGACTGCCGACGTTGAACTGCGAGTTCCACCAGGCCGGGAGCTGGATCCAGTCCGGCAGCCGCTTGGAGGCCGTCATCGTCGGGATGATGGTGTTGTAGGTGTTGCCGTCCGCCGGCTTCATCTCCAGCTCGACGCCCAGCGCTTTGTTCATGGCCTGGTAGAACGCGTTGCCGGCGGGCGGAACGGTCCCCCACAACGGCGTGACAGCCGAGTACTTGCCGCCCTTGCCCGGCACACCGGACACCGTGGCGATCCGGTCGGCGGGGTAGCGGAGGAAGCCGGGGTTCGTGAACGCGTCAGGACCGCCCTGCACCGAGGGGATGTCCGGCTTGATCGAAGTGTTCGGTACGTAGGTCGGCAGGATGGCTTTCAGGGCGTCCTCGGAACCGACGCCGGCCCGCTGCGCCGCGCCACCGCCGCAAGCGGACAGCAGTGGCCCCATCGCGACGAGCCCGGCAGCCGACACGGCGGCGTTCAGGAAACTTCTGCGGTTCAACTCGTTGCCCATGGCGGAGACCGATCCTTCGTCGTCGAAGTGTCGAAGCGCTTAAACAGATGTCGGGCAGGTTAGTGATGCAGCTCGCACGAAACAAGACCGTTGACAGCAGAAACCTGGACGTGTCACCGTCGAAACGCTTCACCTCTAGCTCTGACCTGAGGGGTTACCACGTGGTTTCCGAGTCCGTGACCGCCGCCGAGCCGCTGCCTTTCCGCGATCCGGCGCTGTCGACGCGCAAGCGCATCGACGATCTGCTCGGGCGGCTCACGCTCGACGAGCGGATCGCGATGCTGCACCAGTACTCGCCGGCCGTCCCGAGACTGGGCATCCCC
>JAVXWK010000475.1:0-8252 GCA_032230575.1 Pseudonocardiales bacterium
CAGGTCACCTTGGTCACGGGCTCAGCCTGGCCTAGTCGCGGCAGGACGTCCAGCGTTGCTAGTTCGGCAACGAGAGTTGCCAGTACGGCACGAGTGCACGCATCGTCAGGAGCATGACGACTGCGCAGGAGTTCTGGGAGACCTTCTACTCGGAGCGGGACCAGGTGTGGTCCGGCAAGCCGAACCCGTTGCTGGTCCGGGAAGCCGAGCGGCTCACGCCCGGCAGCGCGCTCGACATCGGGTGTGCCGAGGGTGGCGACGCCGTGTGGCTGGCGAAAAAGGGCTGGCGAGTGCTCGGTGTGGACGTGTCGCAGGTGGCGCTGGACCGGGCGGTGAAGCACGCGTACGACGAGGGTGTCGAGTTCGCGGTGGAGCGGCACGACCTCAAGGAGACGTTCCCCGAGGGGCTGTACGACCTGGTCAGCGCGCAGTTCCTGCACTCGCCGGTCGAGGAGGACGGGGAGCGCAACAGCATCCTCGAGAAGGCTGCGCAAGCCGTGGCGCCGGGCGGGCACCTGATCATCGGCGGGCACGCGGGGGCGCCGTCGTGGTCGGAGCACCAGGACTACTACTTCCCGACCACCAAGGACGTGCTCGACCACCTCGAGCTGACGGACAACTGGATCGTCGTCACCGACGAGGTGGTCGAGCGGCCGCTCACTGGGCCGGATGGTCAGCAGGAGTCGTGCAAGGACAGTGTCCTCACGATCAAGCGTCTCTACTGATCAGATCACGTACCCGTGCTCGGTCTTCAGTGAGCGCCGGCAGAAACGGCCGTCGACCGTGCCCCGCCAGCGTTCACTGGACGAGCCGTCCGCGTACGAGAGCACGCCGTTCGTCCGTCCGAAGCCGCCCTGCGTGTCGAGGGTGTCGTCGGAGAACCGGGCGCCGTCGCCGACCGTCCACAAACGACGTCCCATGTGGACTTTCGCGTCGATGCGGTAGTTGTTGTCGTTCACGATGTTCTGTGTGACGTCCACGTTGAGCGGGAAGTCGAAACCGTCGAGCCTGCCCTTCGAGGAGTACGCGCCGGTCACCTTCTGGTCGGTCTTCTGCTTGGTCGCCTTCTCCGCGAGCGACGTCGTGTTGGAGAACGTCCAAGCGCCCTGGGAGAAGACCTGCTGGGTGCCGTGAGACGTCCTGATCACGCCGCTGGTCCGCCAGGCCCGCCGCACCTGCGTCTTGATCGTCACATCCAGGTCCGTACCGGTCGTGGACGTCCTGACGTCAGCGGCGGGCACGTCGGCGCCGGTCAACGTTCCCGTCACCCGCTGCACGTGCGGATCCGTTGTGGCGAACAGGTTTCCGCCCAACGTCCAGTCGTCCACGATCCCGCGCGGCGGCACCAGGTCGATCGTGTGCGCCTTCCCGTCGGTCAGCGTTCCGATGAACGGGCTCAGGTCGATCGTGTACGGCAGCGTGTCGATCGCGTCGATGGCCGAGATCGGCCGCCACAGCATCGGCGCCACACCGCCGGTGTAGATCACCGAGTACGGGGCGACCACGCCGGCGGGCCGTCCGTCGACGCGCACCTCGACCTCGCGATACGTTCCGCCACCACAAAGTCCGGCGTCCGGGAACCGGGCGGCGAGGTCGCTCGGCACGTTCGACCACCAGAACTCCTCGCAACCGCCACCCCGCGCGTAGATCTCCGCGGTCAGCTTCGCGGTGTTCGGCGGAACGGTGAGCTGCTTCGTGAAGTTCTTGCCGTCCTTGAGGAACTGCCAGCCGGGCAGGCTCGCGTCGGCGGACAGCGGCAGCACCACGTCGGCCTGCCGAGGCGCCGGATACCGAGGGGAAGCCTGGTAGTAGGTGACCGTGACCTCGATGTCGAACGGCCCGGTGTAGGTGTCGTTGACGACGTTGCCGAGATCCACCACGAACGGCTGCGCCTTGGTGAGCAGAGGCGCGAAAGCCGTGATGTCGCGGTCGAAGTGCCACACGATGCCCGACGGATCGGGCTCCGGCGTCGACGTCCGCAACACCTCCGCGCCACCGATCCACAACCCGGCGAGCCGGTCGAACTGTCGCCCCTTGCTGCGTCCCGTCCAGTCCAGCACGACCTTCGTCCACGGCCCGGCGCAGTCCGCCGGTGGCGCGAGCGTGCCCACGAACGGCTGGCCGTACGAGTTCGCGAACGTGTGCCGCATCGCCGTGACCGCGCAGGACTTCGTCGGCGGCCGGCTCACCGCGGGGATCGCCTGGAGCGGGTCCTGGTAGTCCGTGACGACCCGGTCGGCCATCGCCGTGGGCACCGGCAGGAGCGCGAGCACGGCCAACGCGGTGGCGAGGATTCGACGCATGGCCGGACGCTATCGCCGTCCTGCCGGGCGGGCATCAGTTCACGGTTGCCGGGAAACGCAAAAGGCCACCCTCGGCACCATTGCCGGGGTGGCCCACACGTGAACCGGTCAGGCGGAACGCAGGAGGCGGTCCATCGCCTGGCGGTTGATGATCGAACGGAGCTCGCTCGTCTCGTCGCTGTTGTGGCGGGAGAGGATGGCGTCCAGCTCGATGCGGTCGCTCTCGGAGGTGTAGCTGGCCAACTGCCGCTCCAGGCTCTGACGCTGAAGACGAGCAGCACGGCGAGTCGCCAGGCTCGAGCGCAGGGACTTGACGGACAGATCGTGGCGGGTCATCGTTTCCTTCCAATCTTGGTTACGATTCGATAATACACCCTGTTCAGGCGACCTGTACCGATGAAGAAGTTAGTTAGCTCACGAACTCGGTGAGCAACCTCAGAGCGTTCGCGTACTTGATCTCCAGGCGGCCCCGCGTCTCCTCGTCCAGACGAGCCATGCGGGCAGGGGAGAGGTTGTCGGCGATGTCCGCGCGCTTCACGGTGAGCGCCAACGGGTTCGCGGCCACGCGGCGCAAGTAGACGTCCTGCGGTTCGTTCGGCAGGTGTGACAACGCCACGACGGCGTCGACCACAGCAGGAGGGCATCCACGGGCCGTGAGGTCGGAAGCGGTCACCAAGGTGTCCTCGATGACGTCGTGCAGAACGGCGGCCATCTGCGCGTGCTCACCCTCTACGGACGCCATCACCCGCAGCGGGTGGCCGATGTACGGGCGGCCGGACTTGTCGATCTGGCCGTCGTGGGCGGTCGTGGCGAGGGCGATGGCATCAGCAAGGGTGAACACGCGCACCAAGCTAGTGGCGTGTCGCTGCTAGAGCAGGGAAAGGTCGACCGCCTGGCCCATGGCCTGATAGCCGGCGTCGGTGAGGTGCAGGTGGTCGGTCTTGGCGAACTCCTCGCGCAGGTACGCCGGCTTCAGCGGATCCCGCACGGCAGCGTCGAAGTCGACCACGCCGTCGAACGCGCCCGACTCGCGAATCCACTTGTTCACCGCGGAACGCACGGCCTCGCGTGCGTCTGTGTAGTTCGCGTAGCCGCCCATCGGCGTGATGGTCGCGCCCAACACACGCACGTGCTTCGAGTGCGCGAGAGAGATGACCTTCTTGTACCCGTCGCGCAGCTCCTCGAACGTGGCGTCGGGCTTGGCCTTGATGTCGTTGATGCCCTCCAGCGCGATCATCGTCCGCACGCCGGCGCGGTCGAGCACGTCCCGTGGCGTACGAGAGATACCGGAAACTCCATACGTGCCATCACGAAGAAGCTGGTTGCCGGAAATGCCGGAGTTGACCACGCCATAGGAAGTTCGCGAGGCCAGTACGTCGGTCCACCGCCGGTTGGCGCCGCCCGTGGAGCCCGAGCCGTCGGTGATCGAGTCGCCCAGCGCCACCACGGATCCGCGTACCGACGACGTCACGGCCACCTCGGACAGGTAGTACCAGGACGAGACCTTCTGCGTGAACGCCGTGCCCGCGACGTCACGGGCGTGGTCGCCGGGAGCAACGTAGTTGGAGGACAAGGCACTGCGGTGATAGGTCGCGACGGTCGGCGCGGCCGAGGCCCAGATCGACACGGCCACCGAGGAGTCGGCGAGCGTCTTCAACGCCACCGCGTCGGACAGCACTTCTCCGCCACGCGGCACGACGACGGACTCGCGGCCGCGGAAAGTCACCCGGCGCGGTGTGGAGTCGAGCGCGGCACCGGTTCCAGGAGGAGCCACCGACACCTTGCCCACGGTCAGATCGCCGGAGCTGAAGACGTTCGACAGTCGCACCCGGACGGTGGAGCCGCCCACAGTCAGCCGCACGATGTTTCGGACCGTATAAGAGGTGCCGCTGACATCCGATGACACCGGTGTCTGCATCGCGGATCCCCACGCTGCCACCCAGCCGGGAGAAGCTGAGACCGGTGTCGCAAATCCCAGCAACAGAGCCAGAACAGCTAGTACGCGCATGCCACTCCTCAACGTCAAAGGCGGCACGCACACCTTAAATACATCCGATGACCAGCGCAATGCTTGACCCGGGACAGTGGTCTAGTCCATTTTTAGGCGAACTCACAACATGGCCGCCGCATGATGTGTGGAGGTGGACCATGTCCAAGACCAGACGAGCAGCTATAGCGCTGCTGTCCGCGCTGTTCGCCTGTGCCGGTCTGGTGTTGGTGATCAACGGCAGCGCCGTTGCCGCGAACCTCGCGGCCAACAGCGGCTTCGAAGCCGGGAATCTCAGCGGCTGGACCTGCACCGAGGGCACCAGCGCGACCACGAGCACCAAGCGCACCGGCAGCTACGCCCTGCAGGGCGCACCGGTCGGGCAGAGCAACGCGCAGTGCAAGCAAACCGTGACGGTGCAACCGAACACGGCCTACAAGCTGAGCGCGTGGGTGCAGGGCAGCTACGTCTACCTCGGTGTCACCGGCGGTGTGGAGAAGCAGACCTGGACGCCGGGCACGAGCGGTTTCCAGCAGCTGACCGTCGACTTCACCACCGGCAGCGCCACCAGCGTCACGATCTACGTGCACGGCTGGTACGGCCAGCCCGCCTACTTCGCGGACGACTTCAACCTCGACGGCCCCGGCACGCCGCCGACGACCACGAGCACGACGACGTCGACCACTACTACTACGACGACTACGACCACCACCACGACCGGCAACCCGCCGAACACCGGTCTGCCCAAGCACGTCCTGACGGGCTACTGGCAGAACTTCTACAACGGTGCGCGCGCACTGAAGCTGGCTGACGTCCCCACCACCTACGACATCATCGCTGTCTCGTTCGCCGACGCGACGGGCACGCCGGGGCAGGTCGCGTTCAACCTCGACCCTGGACTGAGCAGCCAGCTCGGCGGCTACACCGACGCGCAGTTCAAGGCCGACGTCAGGACCGTGCAGAACCGCGGCCAGAAGGTGATCATCAGCGTCGGCGGCCAGAACGGCACCATCAGCGTCAGCGACTCCAACTCGGCCAACAACTTCGCGAACAGCATCAAGTCGCTGATCACGAACTACGGCTTCAACGGCGTCGACATCGACCTGGAGAACGGCGTCAACTCCACCTACATGGGCCAGGCGCTGCGCAGCATCCACGCCGGTGGCGGCACGGTGATCACGATGGCGCCGCAGACGATCGACATGCAGAACACCGGTGCCGAGTACTTCAAGCTGGCGCTGAACATCAAGGACATCCTGACGATCGTCAACATGCAGTACTACAACTCCGGCTCGATGCTCGGCTGTGACCAGCAGGTCTACAGCCAGGGCACGGTCAACTTCCTGACCGCGCTCGCGTGCATCCAGCTGCAGTCCGGCCTGCGCGCGGACCAGGTCGGCCTCGGCCTGCCCGCGTCACCCTCGGGTGCCGGTGGCGGGTACCAGTCGCCTTCCAACGTCAACAACGCGCTCAGCTGCCTCGCCCGCGGCACGAACTGCGGGACGTTCAAGCCGAGCACGACCTGGCCGTCCATCCGCGGCGCCATGACGTGGTCGATCAACTGGGACGCGTCCAACAACTGGCAGTTCGCCAACACGGTCGCCCCTCATCTGGACTCCCTGCCCTAGATGACGGCCTGACCGACCGGCGGCTCGGGGAGGCCGAACAGCCTCCCCACCGCCGGTGCGACCTCCACAGTGGACAGATCTCCGCTGGCGACGAGCAGCGGAACCGGTGCAGCCGGACCGGGAACCCTGCTGACCACGGACTCCAGGTGCCGCAACGCCACCGCGCGGTCGGACGCCGGCCCGGTCCAGCGGAGCTCGTCACGCGCGACCACGACCTTGCCCCTCAGCAACGGGTCCGCGTCGATGTGGCGCTGCAAGGACACCGCCGCGCACCCGCCGGCGACGACCAGCAGCACGGACCGTTCCCAGCGCCCGGTCGTCTTGAGGTGGCGGACCAGCTTGCCGACCTGCTCGTCCGCGGTGCGCACGGCCAGCGAGCGCACGATTCCCAGCGGTGGGTCGCCGTCGCCGAACCTCACGAACACGAGGCCGGGATCGGTGTCGTCGATCACGGTGTGCAGGGCGTGCGACGTGAACGCGTCGGCCGGGTGCTCGGGATCCGGCAGGACCGTGCGGAAACCCAGTGCCCGCACGGACGTCATGAGGTCGGGCACGGCCGAGGGCGTCAGGGAGGTCCCTTCGCCGAGCAGGGCCAGGAGGGTGGGGGTCAGCGCCTCGCTGACGTCTTCGGGTCGCAGTCCGTCGAGGACCACGACGTACACGCGCCGCATCACCCCGACACCTTGGCCTGCCAGCGTGGACGGAAAGTGAACGACACAGTTCAGGTGGAGTTCGCCCAAATGCCGTTGCGTCATCAAGGACACAGGCGCTTCACCGGGCATCCACCGCCCGGTCCAACTAGGTTGTGCTCATGTTCCACACGCTGGCCGTGCCCGTGATCGCCGCGCCCATGGCAGGTGGCGCCTCCACCCCCGAGCTGGTCGCCGCGGTGAGCGACGCAGGTGGGTTCGGGTTCCTGGCGGCCGGCTACATCACCGTCGAGCAGCTCGCGGAGAAGATCACCCAGACGAGCCAGCTCACGAGCAAGCCGTTCGGGGTCAACCTGTTCGTGCCCGGCACCCGGCCGACCGCCGACATCTCGTCCTACGTGGACCGGGTCAAGGCCTGCGCGCAGAAGGTCGGCGCGGTGCCCGGCGACCCGCGCTGGGACGACGACAACTACGCCGCCAAGCTCGAGCTCGTGCTGGCGTTGCGGGTGCCGGTGGTGTCGTTCACCTTCGGGCTGCCGGACGCGGACGACGTGCAGCGGCTCAAGGCGACCGGGACGACGATCGTCGTGACGGTCACCACGCCGAGCGAGGCCCGGCAGGCCCAGCAGATCGGCGCGGACGTCCTGTGCGTGCAGGGTGCGGACGCCGGTGCCCACCGCGGCACGTTCACAGACGACGGCATCTCGCCCGGCGGTGGCGAGCTGTACGGGACGCTGGCGGCGCTGACGCTCGTGCGCAACACCGTCGACCTGCCGGTGATCGCGACCGGCGGGCTGATGAGCGGGGCCGACGTGGCCGCGGTGCTGGCGGCCGGGGCGGTCGCGGCGCAGCTCGGCACGGCGTTCCTCGGCTGCCCGGAGGCCGGAACCAACGCGGTGCACCGGGAAGCGCTCGCGGAAGGGGCCCGCAGGACGGCGCTCACACGGGCGTTCACCGGACGGCCCGCCCGTGGGCTGGTGAACCGGTTCCTGATCGAGAACAGCTCGCAGGCGCCCGCCGCGTACCCGAACGTGCACCACCTCACCAAGCCCGTGCGCGCGACCGGTGAGCTGGAGGTCATGTCGCTCTGGGCGGGCACCACGTACCCGCTGGCGACCGCCGAACCGGCCGCCGACATCGTGCGAAGGCTCCACGACGAGCTCACGGATGTGGTCAATTCCTTGGCGGAGCGCTTCAAGCGCGGCTAAGAAGGAGAGCGTGACCTCGCTCTCTGATGAGACGTTCCAGGCGATGATGGACTGGGCGCCGCCGTTCGCCACCCTCGTCGGCGTACCCGGCTGGGACGACCGGCTCGAAGACCTCAGCGCCGGCGGGCAGGCGGCCCTGCGCGCCCGGCTGTCGGACATTCTGAGTCGTGTCGACGAGAGCGACGAGGAACCCCTCGCGCGGGACGTGATCCGGCATCAGGCCACCTCGATGATCACCATGATCGACGCCCGGCTGGTCGAGCACACCGTGTCGTCGGGGCTGAACGCGCCGGTCGCGAACCTGCTCAGGTGGTCGTCGCAGATCGACTTCTCGCAGCGGCTGCACCTCGTCCCGGGATTTCTGGCTCAGGCCGGGGAACGGCTGCACAACACCGACCGCAGGCCGTTGCGGCGGCACGTCGAGAGCGGGGCGGCGCACGTCGAACGCTTCCTGGCCTCGCCGCGTCAGGAATGGG
>JAVXWK010000477.1:0-17293 GCA_032230575.1 Pseudonocardiales bacterium
CTCGGCGGCGATCTCCTTCGGCCGGTCCTCCTGCGCGTGATGTCCTGCCTCGCCAACGGAAACCACGTCCAGTGCGGCGATGTTCTCCTCGCACCACGCGCGCAACCGCGGTCCGATCAGCAACGTCGGCGAGCCCTCGAAGGTGAGCAGCAACTTGGGCACCTGCGACTCGGACAGCCACGCGTCGTAGGCCTCGATGCGCGGGATCAGTTCGGCAGGCTCGCCGTCGAACGGCATCTGCCGCGCCCACGCGAGCACCGGACGTCGGCTCGACGCGACGGGAAACGGCGCCAGGTACGCGGCCATGTCCTCGTCCGAGACCGGCGACAAAACGCCGCCGCTGTATGCCTGGCGCACGAACCCGTCGTCCTCCAGCACCTCGGCAGCGCGGAACCTGCGCAGTCGTTCTTGTGCGGGCAAAGGAAGTTCGGAGCCGGTCATCGGCTTCACGATCGTCTCGAAGAACGCGATACCGGCAACACGATCCGGGTGCCGGGCGGCCCAGTCGAACGCCAGCGCACCGCCCCAGTCGTGGCCCACCAGGACCACGCGGTCGACGCCGAGAGCATCGAACCACGCGTCCAGGTAGCGGGCGTGATCGGCGAACGAGTAGGCGATGTCCGGCTTGGCCGAGCGGCCCATCCCGATCAGATCTGGCGCCAGGCCGCCTAACTCCGGCAGCACGTGGCGCCAGGAGTGTGATGAGCCCGGGTTGCCGTGCAGGAACACGAACGGCGCGGAGCCGGACGACGAGTAGTGCATGGTCGAGCCGAGGACGGAGATGGAAGGCATCGAGGGCTCCTTCAGTCGAGGGGAACTGCGAGCAACGCGACGAGCTCGCGCGAGAAGGTGTCGGCGCGGTCGCCCAACGGTTCCAGCAGCCGGTCCAGCAGTGAGCTGACCAGCGCAACCGCGGGCTCCACGGTCGTGCGCCCGTGCGGAGTCAACGACAGCCGCACGGTGCGTGTGTCGACGGCATCCCGTGCGCGCGAGATGAACCCTGACGATTCGAGTGCGCGCGCCAGCTTCGAGACGTACAGCGCCTCAAGGCCTGTGTGGTCGGCCAGTTCGCGTTGCGACGGACGATCCAAAGCCAACAAGGAAGCCAGCACGACGTACTGCGCGTGCGTCAGCCCGAGGGGGTCCAACGCGCGGTCAACGGCAACCCGCCACTTCATCGCCAGACGCCACACGAGATGCCCAGCTGAGAACTCCGCACTGCTCATGGCAGATACGGTACATGGCTACTATGTACATGGCTACTAAGTGACGACGTGGCCGCCGATGCGCGTGGTCAGCTCCTCGGCCGCCTTGCGCACCTCTTTGGCCAGCTCAGGCCACGTCTGACCGCAGGGCGTGTCGCAGAGGTGCCGGAACGTCAGCGTGATGGCCGCGATCGGGCGCTCGCCGTGGTCGAACACCGGCGCCGCCACCGACGCGAACCCCGCGGTCACGAAACCGTCCTCGACCGCCCAGCCCTGACGTCGCTCGTTGGTGAGCAACCGGCGCAGCGCAGGCAGGTTGTGCGGCCCCCGCCCGGTCCGGTCCACGAACGAAGCGACCGACGGGAACAGGGCCCTGACCTGAGCAGGAGGCACGTGCGCCAGCATCGCGCGCCCGGACGCCGTCAGATGCGCGGGCAACCGGACACCGACGTCGGACACGATCGTCTGCGGCTGCCGCGGCTGCTCGCGCACGAGGTACAAAGCCTCGGCGCCGTGCAGAACACCCAGATGAGCGACCTTCTCCATCCGGTCCGCGAGCTTGCGCAGCAGCGGGCGGGCCAAACGCTCCAGCGGGTCGTGACGAAGATAGGCGGAGCCGAGTTCGAACGACGCGACGCCCAGGCCGTACCGCTTCTCCTCGGGGAAGTGCGTCGCGAAGCCGGCCTCGGTCAGCTCGGACAGCAGGTGATAGGTCGTTGACCTGGGCAGATTGAGCTCGCGCGCCACTGACGCCGCGGAGACCGGTCCGGGTCTGCCCGCCAGCAACCGCAGCACCGCGAGTCCGCGCCGCAGTGCGGGAACGTCACTGCTGCTGCCCACAACAGTGATTTTCCCACGTGATGCACCCCACGCCGTTCCTCCATCAGTGCACACTCAACAGAACAGCCCGCACGTGCGTTGGAGTGGCGTGACGGTTTTGAAGGGGGTCGGGATTGACACCGAGTTTCGATGACTTCGTGGCAGAACAGGTGACCCCGTTGCTGCGCTACGCCACCGTGCTCACGTGTGACCCGCACCTGGCCCAGGACGTGGTCCAGGAGGTGCTGCTGCGCGCGCAGCAGAAGTGGGATCGCATCGGTTCAGTCGACCTCCCTCACGCGTACGTCAAGCGCATGGTGACCAACGAGTACCTCTCGTGGCGCCGCCGCAGGGCTGCGAAGGACGTCGCCCTCTGCATGACGACGCTGGAGTCCGTCACCCCGCCCGTCGGAGACAAGACGCACCACTACGACGAGCGGGAAGCCATGTTGCAGCGGATCGCCAAGCTGCCCCGCAAACAGCGGGCCGCGGTCGTGCTCCGCTACTACGAGAACTACGAGGACTCGGAGATCGCACAGATGCTCGGTTGTGCCGAGGGAACCGTGCGCAGCCACATCTCGCGTGCGCTGGCCACACTCCGCCTGGACCACACGCCGGAGCCCGCTGGTGTCGGGTTGCGGCTCGGGGAGGGCCTGTCGTGAACGACACCGAACAGCTCGTCAAGGACGCGCTCGGCAAGCTCGCCGAACGCACCCCGCATCCGGGGCCGACGCTGAACGCGCTGCGGCGCAAGCACAAAAGGCACCGCAACGTCTTCATGATCGCCACCGCCGGGATGGCCGCCGTCGCGGTCCTGATCTTCGCGGGCGTCATCGCGAGCGACCGGTACGCACCGCCGACCGGCAACGACGCGGCCGCCGTGCTCATGCCGGACAAGGGCCAGGGCGCCGCGCTCAAGTACGCCCCGCACTGGCTGCCCGCCGGCTTCGTCGAGAACTTCCGCGGCACCAACGACCAGGTCTCACGCGTGTGGGTGCCCAACGGGAGCAAGGGCTACCCGTTCACCGACGGCGGTCCGAACGTGAGCGTCAGCACCAGTCGGCAGCTGCCGGACACCAGTTCCGGCTGGGACGGGGTGACCGTCCGCGGTCTGAAGGCATGGGTGCGGGTCGCCACGGGCCAGTCGTCCGGCCAGACCGCACACGTCGTGTGGAGGGCGCAGGACGTCCTGAACGTCGAGGTGCGCGGAGTGGAGGACGTGCGGACCGTCGCCATGCGCGTCGCCGAGTCCGTGCGCGCCGACCCGAAGCTCACGCACCAGCCAGCGTTCAAGCTCGACGGCAGGTTCGCCGACCACATGTGGGGCACCAAGCCCAGCGACTGGGAAGCCATGACGAACTGGAAGAACCAGGTCAGCGTTCACGTCGGGACGTCGCCGCCGCAGCTGCTGGGTGAGACCCGGCAGATCGAGGCGCGCGGCAGGCAGGGCCTCCGCGCAGACAACGGCGTGGCGGTGTTCGACGGCACTGTGTGGATCTGGGCGACCGCGGAGGCGTACAGCGACGTCGTTCTCGAGGCTGTGAACAAGGTCGAGCTCGCGCCGACTCTTGACACGAGCTGGATCGGCAGCGGGCTCGAATAGGGCCTGTCTGGCATCCCAGACACGATCGAGCGCTCCGGGGTCGCTGAGTCGGCCCCGGAGCGCTGTGATGTCTGCATGCGACAACCGGTGGAGCTGGGTCCGAAGCCTCTGACCCTCGAGGACGTGCACGCCGTCGCACGCGACGGTGCCCCGGTGGAGATCACCGAGGCGGCTCGTGAGGCGGTCAGCGCCGCCCGCGGCCACATCGAACAGCTCGCCACGGCCGAACGCCCCACCTACGGCGTCTCGACCGGGTTCGGCGCGCTCGCCGTCCGGCACATCCCGCCGGACCGCCGTGCCCAGCTGCAGCGGTCGCTGATCCGCTCGCACGCCGCCGGCTCCGGTCCCGAGGTCGAGCGGGAGGTCGTGCGGGCGCTGATGCTGCTGCGGCTGCGCACCCTCGCGACCGGCCACACCGGCGTCCGACTGTCCACTGTAGACGCGATGGCGGGCATGCTGAACGCCGGCATCACCCCGGTGGTGCACGAGTTCGGCTCGCTGGGCTGCTCCGGCGACCTGGCACCGTTGAGCGCGAACGCGCTGGCGTTGATGGGCGAGGGCATGGTCCGCAACGCCCGCGACGAGCTCGTTCCGGCCGCCGAGGCACTGGCGGAAGCCGGCATCGAGCCCGTGCAGCTGGCCGAGAAGGAAGGCCTCGCGCTGATCAACGGCACCGACGGCATGCTCGGCATGCTGTCGCTGGCGATCGCCGACTTCACCAGGCTGCTCGACATCGCCGACCTCACCGCCGCGATGAGCGTCGAAGCGCTGCTCGGCACGGACCGCGTCTTCTCCCCGGAGCTGCACGCGCTGCGCCCGCACCCCGGCCAGAACCTCTCCGCCGCCCGGATGCTCGCGTTCCTGCGCGACTCCGAGATCGTGGCCTCGCACCGCGGGCCCGACTGCACCCGCGTGCAGGACGCGTACTCGCTGCGCTGTTCCCCGCAGGTGCACGGCGCGGCCCGCGACACCGTGGCGTACGCGGCGACGGTGGCCGACCGCGAGCTGTCGTCCGTGATCGACAACCCCGTGGTGCTGGCGGACGGCAGGGTCGAGTCGAACGGCAACTTCCACGGCGCGCCCGTCGCCTACGCGCTGGACTTCCTGGCCATCCCGCTCGCGGACGTGGCCTCGATCGCCGAGCGCCGCACCGACCGCATGCTCGACGTCTCGCGGTCGCACGGCCTGCCGCCGTTCCTCGCCGACGATCCCGGCGTCGACTCCGGCCACATGATCGCCCAGTACACCCAGGCGGCGATCGTGTCCGAGCTCAAGCGCCTCGCGGTGCCGGCGTCGGTCGACTCGATCCCGTCCTCCGCGATGCAGGAGGACCACGTGTCGATGGGCTGGTCCGCCGCCCGCAAGCTGCGCAAGGCCGTCGACGGGCTCACCACCGTGCTGGCCATCGAACTTCTCACCGCCGCGCGTGCGCTGGACTTGCGCGCGCCGCTCAAGCCCGCCCCCGCGACGGCCGCCGCCGTGGCGAAGTTGCGCGAGACGGTCCAGGGACCCGGTCCCGACCGCCACCTCGCACCCGAGATCGCCGCCGCCGAGGCCCTGATTCGAAGTGGAGCTCTGTAATGGTTGTTCGTGCTGACCGAGGTACCGAACTCACCGCGAAGAACTGGTCGACAGAGGCCGCTTTGAGGATGTTCCACAACAACCTCGACCCCGACGTCGCCGAGCGCCCCGAGGACCTGGTCGTCTACGGCGGCACCGGCAAGGCCGCGCGCGACTGGCCGTCGTTCGACGCGATCTCCCGCGAGCTCAAGAACCTCGAAGCCGACGAGACGCTGCTCGTGCAGTCCGGACGTCCCGTGGGCGTCATGCGCACGCACGAGTGGGCACCGCGCGTGCTCATCGCGAACTCGAACCTCGTGCCGGACTGGGCGAACTGGCCCGAGTTCCGCCGCCTGGAGGCCGAGGGCCTCACGATGTACGGGCAGATGACCGCCGGTTCGTGGATCTACATCGGCACGCAGGGCATCCTGCAGGGCACGTTCGAGACGTTCGCCGCCGTCGCCACGAAGCGATTCAACGGCACGCTGCGCGGCACGTTGACGGTCACCGCGGGCCTCGGTGGCATGGGCGGTGCGCAGCCGCTCGCCGTGACGATGAACGACGGCGTCGCGCTGTGCATCGAGGTCGACCCGCACCGGGCGCAGCGTCGCCTGGAGACCCGCTACCTGGATGAAGTCGCCTCCGACCTGGACTCCGCGATCGAGCGTGTGCTGGCCGCGAAGGCCGCCGGCGAGGCCGTTTCCGTTGGTGTCGTTGGCAATGCGGCCGAGATCCTGCCGGAGCTGCTGCGCCGCGAGGTCGCCGTCGACATCGTGACGGACCAGACCTCCGCGCACGACCCGCTGGCGTACCTGCCTGTTGGTGTCGCCCTGGAGGACTGGGCTTCGTATGCCGCCGCGAAGCCGGAGGAGTTCACCGACCGGGCGCGGAAGTCGATGGCAGCGCACGTCGAGGCGATGGTCGGCTTCATGGACCGCGGCGCCGAGGTGTTCGACTACGGCAACTCGATCCGCGGCGAGGCCCAGCTCGGCGGCTACGACCGCGCGTTCGCCTTCCCCGGCTTCGTGCCCGCGTACATCCGGCCGCTGTTCTGCGAGGGCAAGGGCCCGTTCCGCTGGGCCGCGCTCTCGGGCGACCCCGAGGACATCGCCAAGACCGACAAGGCGATCCTCGAGCTCTTCCCGGAGAACGAGCAGCTCGCCCGCTGGATCAAGATGGCCGGTGAGCGCGTCGAGTTCCAGGGCCTGCCCGCGCGCATCTGCTGGCTCGGCTACGGCGAGAGGCACCTCGCCGGCCTCAAGTTCAACGAGATGGTGGCGTCCGGCGAGCTGTCCGCGCCGATCGTGATCGGCCGCGACCACCTGGACTGCGGCTCGGTGGCGTCTCCGTACCGCGAGACCGAGGCGATGGCCGACGGTTCGGACGCGATCGCCGACTGGCCGCTGCTCAACGCACTGGTCAACACGGCTTCGGGTGCGACCTGGGTGTCGATCCACCACGGTGGTGGTGTGGGCATCGGGCGGTCGATCCACGCCGGTCAGGTGACGGTCGCGGACGGCACCGAGCTGGCCGCGCAGAAGATCGAGCGCGTGCTGACCAACGACCCCGGCATGGGCGTCATCCGGCACGTGGACGCCGGGTACGACGAGGCCAAGGCCGTGGCCGCCGACAAGGGCGTGCCCATCCCGATGATGCACAGTCCGATGGAGGGCTGAAAATTGTCAGACCTCGCTGGGATAATTGAATCAGGGGACCCCTTGGGAGGGGACCCCTGCGTGAGCCTGCCGGTGGTGGCGTGATGCTGGATCAGATCGCGGATGTCGGGCGGGACCTCAAGCGCGGCGGTTACTCCCGCCACGGTTACGCCAAGCCCGAGCTCGAGCTCCGGCACTGGTTCGTCGAGCAGGCCGTCAAGCGCGGCCTGAACGTCGAGACCGACCAGAACGGCAACCTCTGGGCCTGGTGGGGTGAGCGCGGCGCCAACGCGCTCGTCACCGGCAGCCACCTGGACTCCGTTCCCGGCGGCGGCGCGTTCGACGGCCCGCTCGGCGTGACCAGCTCCCTGCAGGCCGTGGACCTGTTGCAGGCCAAGGGGTTCACGCCCGCCAGGCCGTTCGCCATCGCGGTCTTCGCCGAGGAGGAAGGCGGCAGGTTCGGTGTCGCGTGCCTGGGCAGCAGGCTGCTCACCGGTGGGATCGACGCCGACAAGGCCCTCAACCTCAGGGACCCGGACGGCATCACGCTGGCCGAGGCCATGAAGGCCGCGGGCTACGACCCGAACCTGGCCGGCAAGGACGAGCGCACGCTCGGCAGGATCGGCCAGTTCGTCGAGCTCCACGTCGAACAGGGCCGCGGCCTGACGGTCCCGGTCGGCGTCGCGAGCAGCATCCTGGCGCACGGCCGGTGGCGCTTCACATTCGCGGGCGAGGGCAACCACGCCGGCGCCACGCTGATCGAGGACCGCCGCGACCCGATGCTCCCGGCGTCGCAGCTCGTGCTGGCAGCACGCAAAGCGGCCAGGGACGGCGGGCGTGCCACCGTGGGACGGCTCGTCCCCAACCCCGGTGGCACCAACGTCATCGCGTCCACTGTGGACGTCTGGCTGGACGCGCGCGACACCGACGACGAGCGCACCCGCGCGATGGTCGCCGAGATCTCCGCGGCAGCCCACAACGCTGCCGAGGAAGAGGGTTGCGAGGTCACCATCACCGAGGAGTCGTACGGCGACACGGTGTACTTCGACGCGCGACTCCGCGACGACATCGCCGGAGCACTCGGTGGTGTTCCGGCACTGCCGACCGGTGCGGGCCACGACGCGGGCATCCTCGCCGCGCACGTGCCGACCGCGATGTTGTTCGTGCGCAACCCCACCGGCGTGAGCCACGCGCCGGAGGAGTTCGCCGAGCAGTCCGATGTCGACGAAGGTGTCAAGGCTCTGGCCGCGACGCTCGAACATCTCGGATCATGACCCGGACGGCCGCATTCCTCGCTACGGTCCGCCCATGCGTTTCTGGGGGATTCTGCTGGTGTTGATGCTGACGGCGTGCACGCCACCGCCGCCTCGCTACGAGGGCGCGGAGCCGACGACTCCGGCCGTGGAGCCGCCCGCACAGGGTGCGCTCTACGGCCGGGTCATGCACGCCACCGGTACGGCCGCGCCACGGGCAGCGGTCGGGGTGCGGCAATGGACACTGGGCGACCTGTACGGACTCGTCGTAACGGCAGGTCTGTCCTGCGCGTTCGGCGCTTGCGCGGAGCCCAAGTACGTCAAGCAGACACCGGAGGGCACCTACAGCTTCCCGCCGGAGATGGTGAAGGAACGCCAGCTCTCCGTCGTCGCCGAGTGGGGCGACAAGGGCGTGTCCGCTGAGGTTTTCTTCAAGAACGAGGACGATCCGCAGCGCGTGCCGGACCTCCTGCTGTGGGAGCCGGAGCTGAAACAACGCCGGATCGGCGACGACGTTCTCGTTTCGTGGCCGCGATTCGAGCCCGGTGCCGTCTACACGCTCTACTCGAAGCGCGACGGCCAGATCTCCGCGCCGACCCTCGGCACGTCACGGCTGGTGCCCGGCTGGCGGGTCGACGGTGAGCTGTTCGTCGAGGCGCGCACCGCGGCCAAGAGCGTCAAGTACGTGCACCGAACCGCCCGGTTCCCGGCGCCGGCCGGGCGCGGCCACCTCGCGTCCAGGACGACGCTGGCGGGGCGTGACTGTGTTGACACGCAAGGGCATTCGCGAGTGGTGCTCAGGTCCGGCGACCTGGAGACGTCGGACGACGGCGTGACGTTCAGGAAGATCACCGTGCCGCAGCCGAAGTGGGGCGTGCGCACGACGACGGTGGCCGCGAAGTACGTGTGCGGTCGAGAGGTGGACGTGTGGTGAACTTCTGGTGCGAGCGCGCCTGGCTGCCCGGCGGGCTCGCCGAACGCGTGCTGATCCGCGTCGAGAACGGCCTGATCAAGAGCGTGTCCGAAGTGGACACGATTCCGCTGGGTGTCCGCAGGCTGCACGGCGTCGTCGTGCCGGGCTTCGCGAACGCGCACTCGCACGCGTTCCACCGTGCTCTCCGCGGCCGCACGCACGACGGCGGCGGCACGTTCTGGACGTGGCGCGAGGGCATGTACGCGCTGGCCGGGAAGCTCACCCCGCAGTCGTACTACCGCCTCGCCCGCGCGGTCTACGGCGAGATGGCGCTCGCGGGCGTCTCGACCGTCGGTGAGTTTCACTACGTCCACGACAGGTCGAACGAGTTCGGCCACTGCCTGCGCGAGGCTGCGGCGGACGCGGGCATTCGCCTGACGCTGCTGGACACCTGCTACCTCGCGGGCGGCATCGACCAGCCCCTCAACGAAGTGCAGCAACGCTTCTCCGACGGAAGTGCCGAGGCGTGGGCGAGTCGGGTCGCGGAAATCAAGTCCGACAACGTGATGCGGGTCGGTGCCGCGATCCACTCGGTCCGTGCCGTTCCGCGTGATGAGCTTCCTGTTGTGGCACGAGCTTTCCCGGACGCTCCGTTGCACATCCACCTCTCCGAGCAGCCTGCGGAGAACGAGGCCTGCCTCGCCGCGTACGGCCTCACGCCGACCGGAATCCTCGCTGAAGCGGGCGCGCTTTCTCCGCGCACAACGGCAGTGCACGCCACGCACCTGACCTCCGAGGACATCGCGCTGCTCGGTGAGTCCGGCACCGGCGCGTGCTTCTGCCCGACCACCGAGGCCGACCTGGCCGACGGCATCGGCCCGGCCCGCGAGCTGGCCGACGCGGGCAGCCCGCTGTCTCTGGGCAGCGACCAGCACGCCGTGATCGACCCGCTGCTGGAAACCCGCGCCCTGGAACACAACGAGCGCCTCCGCACCGGGCAGCGCGGCCGTTTCTCCCCGGCGGAGCTGCTCCAGGCCGCCACCAGGCACGGCGCGCTGGGCTGGCCGGAGGCGGGCAAGATCGCACCCGGCTCGCCCTGCGACCTCGTGGCGATCAACTGCTCGACGCCGCGCACCGCGGGTTCGTTGCCGCAGCAGGTGTTCATGTCAGCCACCGCGTCCGATGTGGACACCGTGGTGGTAGGCGGCCGGGTGGTCGCGAGCGGTGGCGTGCACGAGACTCTGGGAGACGTCGGCAGGCTGCTGGCGGACGCGATCGAGGAGCTGTGGGCATGAGCGTGCTGATCACCGGCATCGGTGAGCTGACCACGAACACCGAGGCCACCGGCGACGCGCTGATCATCGACGGCGAGCAGGTCGCTTGGGTGGGCGAGGCGTCCAAAGCCCCCGCCGCCGACGAGAAGACTGACGTCGAGGGCCGCGCGGTGCTGCCCGGCTGGGTCGACAGCCACACGCACCTGGTCTTCGCGGGCGACCGCACCGCCGAGTTCGGCGCGCGCATGGCCGGCAAGCCCTACACCGCGGGCGGCATCGCGGTGACCGTCAACGCGACCAGGCAGGCCACCGACGCCGAACTGTCGGAGGTCGTCCGCAAGCACGTCGCCGAGGCCCTGAAGCAAGGCACGACGTTCATCGAGACCAAGACCGGTTACGGCCTGAACGTTCCGGACGAGGTGCGGTCAGCCCGCATCGCCGCCGAGCACGCCGACGAGATCACGTTCCTCGGCGCCCACCTCGTCCCGCCCGGCGAGGACGCCGACACGTACGTCGACCTGGTCCGCGGCGAGATGCTCGACGCCGTCGCACCTCTCGTGCGCTGGGCGGACGTGTTCTGTGAGAAGGGCGCGTTCGACTACGACCAGTCCAGGGCGGTGCTCGAAGCGGCGAAGGCCAAGGGCCTGGGCCTGCGCGTGCACGGCAACCAGCTCGGCGAAGGACCCGGCGTGCGGCTGGCCGTCGAGCTCGGCGCGGCATCCGTCGACCACTGCACCTATCTGTCGCAAAAGGACATCGACGCGCTGGCGTCGTCGCAAACGGTCGCCACGCTGCTCCCGGCCTGCGACCTCTCGACCCGCCAGTCGCTGCCCCCGGCGCGCGCTCTGCTCGATGCGGGCGCCACGGTCGCACTGGCCAGCAACTGCAACCCCGGCTCGTCCTACACCTCGTCGATGGCGTTCTGCGTGACGACAGCCGTCCTGCAGATGCGGATGACTGTCGAGGAAGCCGTGTGGGCGGCCACGGCCGGTGGAGCGCAGGCTCTCAAGAGGGACGACGTGGGCGTCATCAGGCCTGGTGCGCGTGCTGATCTCCACGTGCTGGACGCACCGTCGATCACGCATCTGGCGTACCGGCCGGGCGTCCCGCTGACCCACTCGGTGTGGCGTCGAGGCGAACGGGTCATCTGAGGAAGCCCTCTCATAACCCTTCGTGTGGGCCTACTGGCGGAGGGTGCCGCCGCCGTACGGTGCTGTCGTGGTGGATTTCGCGGAGGCCCTGACGAAAGCCGTCGACAGCAGCGGCCTCAGCCTCGAACGCATCCAGCACCACCTGGCCGCCCGCGGCATGCAGGTGAGCCTCTCGACGCTCAGCTACTGGCGCCGCGGCCGCAGCCGTCCGGAACGCCCGGAGTCGCTGAAGGTCGTCGCGGCGCTGGAGGACCTCCTCGACCTCGGCGAGGGGTTCCTCACCGACCGGCTGGGCGACAAGCGGCCGCGCGGCAGGTGGGTCGGGCAGGCGATGTCGCTCGAGGACATGTGGGACTCGCGCGCCACCGACCTCGGCGAGGTCATGGCACGCATCGACCGGGAGCAACCGGCGGCGTCGAGGTACCTCAGCGTGAAGGACCGGCAGGTGGTCGGGCCGGACCGGCGTGAGGTCGAGATGCGCTGCTCGGGCGTCATCGAGGCGCTGGAGGACGGTGTCGACAGGTTCCTGGCCATCCAGCTCGCGGACGCCACGGACGTCGGGGTCGCGTCGATCGAGGCTGGACCGCCGTGCCGGCTCGGGCGGGTGCGCAGCGAGGCCACCACCGGGTTCCTGGTCGCGGAGATCCTGTTCGACCGGATGCTCAGAGCGGGGGAGACGGCGCTCGTCGAGTACGTGGTCCGGATGCGGCCCGGCGCGGACAGCGAGGTCTGCGACCGGCGGTTCCTGCGGCCGGTGGGCGACTACGTGCTGCAGATCGACTTCCACCCGGACGCCGTGCCCACGCGCTGCTACACGTTCACCCGGCCGTCGTTGCAGGAACCGGAGACCACCCTGAACGAGCTGTGGATCGGGAACACCGGGTCGACGCACATCCACGTGCGGAACTCGAAGCCCGGGATCTATGGAGTGCGGTGGGAGTGGGAGTAGCTCCCACCCCCACCGCGAGCGCCCCCAGTTGACGATGCTCCTGCCGAGCCGCATTCGGCGTGAGCATCAGAGGCGCCAGGGTCGCCGTCGCCGCCGCAGGGAGGCGGCGCGGCATGCCTAGACCTTCAGCAGCAGGTTCGGTGAACCCGTCTTGGCGTCGGTCACCTTGTTCGGCGTGGCCGCGTTCACGAGCGCGTCGCGCACCTGGGCGGGCGTCGCGTTCGGGTTCGCGCTCAGGTACAGCGCAGCCGCGCCCGCGACGTGCGGGGAGGCCATCGACGTGCCGCCCATCGAGCGGGTGCCGGTGTCGTTGCTGTGCGAGGCCGAGATGATGTCGCTGCCGGGTGCCCAGATGTCGAGGCACTGGCCGTAGTTCGACGAGCCGGCCGTCCAGATCGAACGTTTGTCGTTGCGGTCGGACGCGCCGACGGTGATCGCCTCCGGCGTGCGGGCCGGGGTGAAGTCGCACGCGTCCTGGCCGCTGTTGCCGCCCGCCAGCACGTACGTGATGCCCGCGCCGATGGACCGCTTGACGGCGTTCTCCAGCGCGCTGTTCGTGCCGCTGCCGCCGAGGCTCATGTTGACCACAGCGGGCTTCTTGGCGTTCTGCGTCACCCAGTCGATGCCGCGGATGATGCCGTCCCACGCGCCGCTGCCGTTGCAGTCGAGCACGCGGACCGCGACGATCCTGGCCTTCTTGGCGACGCCGTACGTCTTGCCCGCGACCGTTCCGGCGACGTGCGTGCCGTGGCCCTGGCAGTCCTGAGCGACGGCATCGTTGTCGATGAAGTCGTAACCGTCGGACGCACGGCCCTCGAACTCGGTGTGCGTCTTGCGAACTCCGGTGTCGAGCACGTACGCCGTGACGTTGGAGGCGGTGTTCGGGTACGTGTACTTCTGGTCGAGCGGCAGGTTCGCCTGGTCGATCCGGTCGAGACCCCAGGTGGGGTTCGACTGCGTTTCCTGGATCGTCGCGACCGTGTTGCGTTCGACGAACTCGACGTCCGGGTCCGCCGCGAGCCGCCGTGCCTGGCGCTCGGACATCCCGGTGACGGAGAAACCGTGCAGCGCGGTGCTGTAGGTGTGCCTGACCGAGCCCTGGTAGCGGGACGCCAGCGCGCTTGCAGGGGTGCGCGCTCCGTCCTTCAACACCACGATGTAGCTGCCCTCGACAGCCTGGATGCCCGCACCGGGCAGCACTGGCTGTTCAGCGATCGCGGTGGGCGTCAACATCGCCGTGGAAGCGATGCCGAATGCCGCCGCAATGGCGACATGACGCCGAAGTGCCATGAGTTCCTCCTGGCAGGGAATGAACTGGGGAACACAAAGAAACTAACGCCATCTGTGTGTTGGATAACAGGTTCGAAACTTCAGTTCTCAATACTGTCAAAACTGTGGTGCCGCGCGAACCCGCGCACTCGGTGAGCCGGGCTCGATCACCGGCCGTAGCATCTGTCCATGTCGGATTTCGCCGAGACGTTGACGAAGGCCGTCGAGGCGAGCGGGCTCAGCCTGGAGCGGATCCAGCACCGGTTGGAGCTGCGCGGTGTGCAGGTGAGCCTGTCGACGCTGAGTTACTGGCGCCGCGGCCGCAGCCGTCCTGAGCGCCCCGAGTCGATGCAGGCAGTCGCCGCGCTCGAAGAGATCCTGAAGCTGCCGTCGGGTGCGCTGACCGGAAGTCTCGGCGACAAGCGGCCTCGTGGTCGTTGGGTCGAGCGCGCGGCTGTGCTCGAGGGGATCTGGCAGGAAGCCATGATCGATCTCGGCCGTGAGCTCGCCCGTGTCGACAAGTTGCTGCCCTACCCCGGCAGGAACGTCAGCGTGCGGGACGTGGTGGTGATCGGTCCGGACCGGCGCGAGATCGAGATGCGCGTCAGTTCGGTGATGGAGGCGTTCGAGGACGGTGTCGACCGGATCCTCGTGGCGAAGACCGCCGACGAGACCGATCTCTCGCCCGGTGAGATCGTTGCCGAGAAGTCGTGCCGCGTGGGCCGGGTGCGCCGCGACGACGAGCACAAGCTGCTCGTCGCCGAGATCATCCTGGATCGAGTGCTGCGCACGGGAGAGACCGCGCTCATGGACATGAGGTTCGTGGCCGATCCCGGTGCCGACAGCTGTTATGCGGACCGCAGCTTCGTCCGCACGGTGCACAACTACGTGCTGGAAGTCGAGTTCCACCCCGACGCCGTGCCTGCGCGGTGCTACGGCTTCAGCCGCTCCGAGCTGGGAGGACCGGACGTCGAGATGGGCGAGTTGTGGATCGGCACCGCCGCCTCCACGCACATCCTGGTTCGCGAAGCCCAGGCCGGTCATGTCTACGGCATCAAGTGGGAGTGGGAGTAGCGGCCCTCGCTCGCTACTCCCACGGCTGTGCATCGAGGGTTCTGTTCCCCTAGTTCCCGATGTACAGCAGCCTGTTGGGTGAACCGGCGCGGAGGTCGCGCAGGTTGGCCGTCGTCGTCGCGTTGTTCACGAGCGCGTCGCGCACCTGCTGGTGCGTCGCGTTCGGGTGCGCGCCGAGGTACAGGGCCGCGGCGCCGGTCACGTGCGGTGTGGCCATGGACGTGCCGCCCCTGAACTCGGTGGCCCAGTCGCCCGTTGCCGAAGCGGCCTGGATGTTCGCGCCCGGCGCCCAGAGGTCGACGCAGCGGCCGTGGTTCGACGACTCGCGCCAGTTGAAGATCGCGCGGTTGTCGTTGCGGTCGGTGGCGCCGACCGTGATCGCTTCCTCGATACCGGCCGGTGAGTACAGGCAGGCGTCGTCACCGCTGTTGCCGGCCGCCACCACGTAGGTGAACCCGGCCGCGATCGAACGCCTGAGCGCGTCCGTCTGGCCCTGGTCCTGGCCGAAGCCGCCGACGCTCATGTTGACCACGGCGGGGCGCACGCCGTGGTCGGTGACCCAGTCGATGCCGGCGACGATGCTGTCACCGACCGAGTGGCCGTCGCAGTCGATCGCCTTGACGCCGATGACCTGCGCCTGCTTGGCGACGCCGAAGGTCCTGCCCGCGATCGTGCTCGCGACGTGGGTGCCGTGCCCGTTGCAGTCGTCCGCGACCGGGTCGTTGTTGATGACGTCCCATCCGTGCGAAGCGCGTCCCTGGAAATCGACGTGAGTGGTTCGGATTCCGCTGTCGATCACGTAGGCCCGCACGCCCGCGCCCGCCTGATCGGGAAAGGTGTAGCGGCCGTTGAGCGGCAGAGCGCGCTGGTCGACGCGGTCCAGGCCCCACGCGGGGTTGAACTGGGTCTGCTGGATCTTCGTCCGGAGGTTGCGCTGCACGTAGGCGACCCTGGAGTCGGCCGCCAGCCGCCTCGCGTGCTGCTCGGACATGTCGTACACGGAGAAACCGTTGAGCGCGGCGTGGTAGGTGTGCTTGAGCGTGCCTTTGTACTTGCTCAACATGGTCTGCGGTGACGCCTTGACGTCGTCTTTCAGGACGACGATGTAGCTGTTCGCCACAGCGTCGCCGCTACCGATGACATCCTTTTCCGCCGCACTGGCGGTGGGAGTGCAGAAGGCAGTTGCCAACAATGCGACGGAAATGCAGATCTTGGTTCTCATCGGTTCCTCCTTGCGGCTTGAACGCGATGAAACGTAACTTCACGAGTGAGTGAAATGACAGGTGAGAAAATTTGGTGACCAATACTGTCAAATCTGTGGCGAGCTGGAGCAGCTCCACGTGGCACAATGCCGCGCCGCGAGGCAGGGTGGAGGCATGGAATACACCCACCTCGGTCGCAGCGGCCTGTCCGTCTCCCGCCTGTGCCTCGGCACGATGAACTTCGGTCCCGAGACGTCCGAGGCCGACAGCCACGCGATCATGGACCGCGCGCACGAACACGGCCTGAACTTCTTCGACACGGCCAACGTCTACGGCTGGAAGCAGGGCGAGGGCGTCACCGAGCAGATCATCGGCCGGTGGTTCGCCCAGGGCGGCACCCGTCGCGAAAGGACGGTCGTCGCGACCAAGCTCTACGGCAGCATGGGTGACTGGCCCAACGACAACAAGCTCTCGGCGCTGAACATCCGCCGCGCGTGCGACGCCTCGTTGAAGCGCCTGCAGACCGACTACATCGACCTCTACCAGATGCACCACGTCGACCGGGACACGCCGTGGGACGAGATCTGGGAAGCCTTCTCCGTGCTGCGCCAGCAGGGCAAGGTCATCTACTTCGGCTCGTCGAACTTCGCCGGCTGGCACATCGCCCAGGCTGCCGAGGCCGCTCGCACGCGCGGCTTCCTCGGTCTGGTGTCCGAGCAGTCGATCTACAACCTGATGACCCGCTGGGCCGAGCTGGAGGTCCTGCCGGCGGCCCGGCACTACGGCCTCGGCGTGATCCCGTGGTCGCCGCTGCACGGCGGTCTGCTCGGGGGCGTGTTGCGCAAGCAGCGCGAGGGCGGTGGCTCTCGTTCGTCGTCCGGGCGGTCCGCGGACGCGCTGGAGAAGAACCGCGACCGCATCGACGCCTACGAGAAGCTGTGCGCGGAGATCGGGGAGGACCCGGCGAACGTCGGCCTCGCCTGGCTGCTGCACCAGGACGGCGTGACCGCGCCGATCATCGGGCCCCGCACCGGCGAGCAGCTCGACAACTCGTTGCGGGCGGCGGAGCTGAAGCTGGACGCCGAGGTGCTCGCCAAGCTCGACGAGCTGTTCCCGGCTCCGGGGCCGAACGGGTCGAAGCCGGCCCCGGAGGCCTACGCCTGGTAGTTCGCTAGTCGGTGGCCAGGACGATCGTCTCGTTCGCGGGGAGTCTGCCGTCGGCGCGTCGCTGCAAGATCGACACGACGACGGCGAGCATTTGGAAGGCTCCCCGGTGAGCCGTATCGGTTTCGTGTGCCAAACACGCCGCGAGGACGCGCGTCCTCGCGGCGTGTTTGGCACACGAAACCGATACGGCTCACCGGGG
>JAVXWK010000485.1:0-6427 GCA_032230575.1 Pseudonocardiales bacterium
GGCGTTGAACGGGTAGTCGAGCGCGCGGCCTTCCTTGTGCTCGCTCTGGCCGCCCGAGTCGCACGCACGGACCATGCCGAGGTCGGCCCGTCCGTACTCGGCCTTGAGCAGGTCGCGGAAGCCGACCACGCCCGGCTTGGCGTCCGGGTCGCACGTCGTCTGGCCCACGTAGGTGGCGTACTTGTCGATCGCCGCACCGAAAGCAGGCGTCGGCGGTGCGGCGGAAGCAGGCGCCACAAGTGCTAACGAGATGACGGCGGCGCTCAGCGCTACGAGCATCCTCTTCACGGTTGGTCTCCCCTGTCGAGTGGTTGGCGCTGAGCCTGGGGAGGTGGACTACACGGCCCCTACACGCGCTCCACACGTCTCGACCGGCTCCCCTCTCACTCCTTGGCCGGGCGATCATCCGAGCGCTATACACCGGAGGTGACCCTGCCCCCCGCGGTTTCCGGAGCGCGTCCGCTGCTCGGCCACACCAGGGAGTTCCTGCGCGACCCCGGTGAGCTGGTGCGGCGTGGGCAAGCCGAGCACGGCCGGATGTTCTCGGTGCGGCTGCCGGGCCGGCCGGGGATCGTGTTGCTGGGTCAGGACAACGCGAAGTTCTTCCACGCCGAGTCGGACGCGCTGCGGTTGTCGATCCGCGAGTCCTACCGGTTCCTCGGGCACATGTTCGGGCACAACACGTTCTGGCTCGCGCCGCACGAGGAGTACCTGAGGCAACGGGCGGTGCTGGCGCCGCAGTTCGCCGGCGGACGGGTCAGGCGGCACGTCGCGGAGATGGACCGCAGGACGAACGCGCTCATCGACTCCCTGCCGGACGCCGGCACGTTCGAGCTGACCGATCTGCTCGGGCCACTGGTGATCGAGATCGCGACCTCGCTGTTCCTCGGCGACGACGCGGCGGCGCGGTTCCGCGGGCTGCTGACCGAGTTCCGGGCGTTCGCGGGCGGCATGGACCCCTTGCTGCCCGGCTGGGTGCCCGCGCCGCATCTGCTGCGGAGTCGCCGTGCGCGCGACCGGCTGCGGCGGATCACGGCGGCGCTGGTGGCCGAGCGACGCGCGATCCCGGCGGAGGAACCGGACTTCCTGGAGCTGATGGCGAACGCGCCGTTGCGGGACGACGACCTGCTGGTCGATCTCGTGGTCATGCTCGTGTGGGTCGGGCACGAGACCACGACCGGGCACCTGTCCTGGGCGTTGATCGACCTCCTGCGGCATCCCGGCGAGCTGGCACGCGTGCGGGACGAGGCGTTCCTCGGCCGGGCGCTGAAGGAGTCCGAACGGCTGCACCCGGTGACGCCGTTCCTCGCCCGCGTGGCCACAGTGGACATTCCACATGAGACCTACGTCATACCGCGCGGCGCGACCGTGATGCTGCACCCCGGTGTGTCGCACCGGGACGAGGGAGTGTTCAGCGATCCGGGCGAGTACCGGCCCGACCGGTTCCTCACCGAACCGGCGTCGGCGCTGCAGGCGTTCGGCGGCGGCGTCCACCGCTGCCTGGGCGAACACTTCGCGCAGCTGGAGATGAAGGTCGTGATCACGCGGCTCGTCGAGCGCCTGGAGATGCGGCTGCTGGACCTTGATCCGGTGGCGGTGACGGGGCATCGGAGCCAGTGGCCGCGGCGCCCCTGCCGGGTCGCGTACGCGAAGAAGCTCCCGCGTTTTTCTCCCACTTAACCGTATAGCAGGTGGGGGGCCTTGCCACAAGACCCCGTGCGTCGTTCACACTCATCGCCTCATGCCAGTCATCAGGCGCTGTGGGGAGCACGTGGGGTACGAAGAAGAACTGCAGTCCGAACGCGACTACGTGGCCGGCCTCTACGCGCGGCTCGACGCTGAACGCGCCCGCGTGAAGGCGGCGTACCAGTCTGCGCTGGGTGGCACCGGCGAGACCGCGATGGAACGGGACAACGAGGTGCGGGCCCGGCACCGCGAGATGAAACGGCTGAACATCGCCGACAACGGGCTGTGCTTCGGCCGGCTGGACAGCGCCGGCGGCGACCCGTCCTACATCGGCAGGATCGGCCTGTTCGACGAGTTCGACGACTTCGAACCGGTGCTGCTCGACTGGCGCGCCCCCGCGGCGCGCCCGTTCTACACGGCCACCGGGGCGCAGCCGGAGGGCATGGCGCGGCGCCGCCAGTTCCACGCGCGCCGCCGTGCTGTGACAGGCTTCACCGACGAGGTCTTCGGCAAGCTCGGCGAGGAACAGGGCGACGTGGCCCTGCTGGAGGCGTTGAACGCGCCGCGCGGCGAGGGCATGCGCGACATCGTGGCGACGATCCAGGCCGAGCAGGACGCGATCATCCGGCTCGACCACCCCGGTGTGCTGGTGATCGAGGGCGGCCCCGGTACCGGCAAGACCGTCGTGGCGCTGCATCGCGTCGCCTATCTGATGTACACGCAACGAGAGCGCATGGAACGGCACGGCGTCCTCGTCGTGGGCCCGAACCCGGCGTTCCTCAACCACATCGGCCGCGTCCTGCCGTCGCTGGGCGAGTCCGACGTGGTGTTCTCGACCGCCGGTGGCCTCCTGCCGGGGCTGCGGACGTCGCTGGAGGACACGCCGGACGTGGCGCGGCTCAAGGGCTCGCTGAAGATGGTGGACGTGCTGAAGGCGGCCGTGGCGGACCGGCAGCGGCTGCCCGTCTCGCCGATCCCGATCGGCATGAAGGACGTCGTCGTCGAGATCAACACCGAGACCGCGGAGTGGGCACGGCAGGAGGCGCGCGACAGCTGCCTGCCGCACAACGATGCCCGCAATCTGTTCACTGAGAACATCACGTACGTCCTGACCGAACGCGCCCGGGGCCGGATCGGGAAGGGCTGGCTGTCTCGGTCCGACAAGCAGGGCTGGGCGGACATGCGCGCGGGCCTGCTCAAGGAACTGGCCGACGACGACCGGTTCGCCTCCGCGCTGGGCGAGATGTGGCCGTTGCTGACCCCTGAGGAGCTCCTGGGCTCGCTCTACTCCTCCCCGGAACGTCTCACGGCGGCGGGCGCGGACGCGTCTCTGCATCGCGCTGACGGCGAGGCGTGGACGGTGTCGGACGTGCCGCTGCTCGACGAGCTGCACGAGCTGCTGGGCCGTGACGGCACCATGCAGGCCGCAGACCAGGCCACTCTCGCCGAGAAACAGGCCGAGGCCCGTTATGCCGCCGAGGTGCTCGACAGCATGGTCGGCCGCCAGGACCACATGGACGACGAGGACCACCTGTTCGCCACGGACCTCATGTTCGCCGAGGACCTGGCCGAGCGCTTCGACGAGCACGACACACGCACGCTGGTCGAGCGCGCCTCGGCGGACCGCGGCTGGACCTACCGGCACGTGGTCGTCGACGAGGCCCAGGAACTGTCCGCAATGGACTGGCGAGTGCTGATGCGCCGCTGCCCGGGCCGTTCCTTCACGGTGGTGGGCGACCTGGCCCAGCGTCGTTCGTCCGCGGGCGCCACGTCGTGGGGCGCGATGCTCGATCCGTACGTGCCCGGCCGCTGGATCTACCGCTCGCTGACGGTCAACTACCGCACGCCGGCCGAGATCATGGCGGTCGCGGCCCAGGTGCTCGCCGAGTTCGCGCCGGACGTTCAGGCGCCGGAATCCGTGCGTGCCAACGGAATCCAGCCGTGGTCGCGTCAGGTTTCTCCCGGCGAGCTGTCCGCCGCGATCGCGGAGTTCGTCGCCGCGGAGGCTTCGTCCGAGGGCACCAGCGTGGTGATCGGGCCGCCCGGTGTACCCGGCACGATTCCCGCCTCCGAGACCAAGGGCCTGGAGTACGACGCGGTTCTCGTCGTTGCGCCGGAACAGATCCTGGCCGACGGACCGCGCGGCGCGGCCGAGCTGTACGTGGCGCTGACCCGTGCCACGCAACGACTCGGCGTGCTGCACCACTCGCCGCTGCCGGCCGCGCTGGCCGGTCTCACCGAGACGGTGCGCACGTGAGCCGATGAGCGGTTCAGCAGGGTCCTGACCGGCCCTGGGATGGGCGGAAGTCCGGAGGGACGGCTCGCATTCGGGGCGTCCACGACGGCTCCGCCCATCCCACCCGGCCACGCGCTGATCGACCACCCGAGCTGGCCAGGAGGGCGTGGGAGCTGCGGCACAGCGCCTCGGCCTACGACGCCCTCTACCTCGCGCTCGCCGAACAGCTGGACGTACCGCTCGTGACGTGCGACGCCCGGCTGGCACGCGCGTCCGGGCACAGCGCCGACGTCGAGGTCTACCCGATCAGCCGGCCGAGACGAAGCGGACCACGTAGTCCCCGTGCCGCGACGGCTCCTGGCGAGGTGCCGACGGCCGCCCGTACGCCCTCGCCGTGACCCAGACCTCGTCCTTCTTCAGGGCCACCGGCATGTCGGCCACCGTCGCCGCACCCGTGCACGGCACCGCCCGCTTCCCCCACTCGTACGACTGGCCGGTGATGTTCGGATCGTGGGCCTCCAGCAGGACCTCGTCGCGTTCGTCGCACGTCACCTCGAACCTCAACGAGGTCGTGCTCGCCGCCACCCGCCACTGACCCCGGAGCGTCTGCCCGCTGGTGATCCCGTCGACTTGCGGCCCAGCCGACAGCACGAACGGGCGGTCGAGCGCACCCCTGATGTGCGCCACCACCGAAGGCGTCAGCCGCACCTCGCTCAACACCACCGGCGCGTGCGGCTCGTACGTGAGCACGTATCGAGGGGCCACCCGGTCGTCGTCGAGCAGCGAGAACTTGAGGGAAGCCTTGTCGCTGAACGATCGCCCGTCCGCCCGCACCACGGTCCCGGAACCGGGATGCCCGGCCGCGCACGCCGCCTCGTCGACCCTGAACCGCGCCTTGTCCCACGTCCCGACGAGCTGAAAACCCTTGCCGCGCAACATCTCCACGAAGTACACGCACTCGCTCGCCGCACCGGACAACGGCCGCCCGAGATAGAGATCGGCCTCGTGGACCGCGGCCCGGTCCGGCCCGTCCGCGCACTCGAAGAAGTCGTGGCATCCCTTGTCGAACTGCCCGCGCACCAACGAAGCTCCGGCCGGCAGCGGGGCAGTGGCCATCTCGGCCTCGACCGCTTGACGCAAAGCGGCGATCTCGTCGTCACTTCGCGCACAACCAGCCGCCAGCAACACCACCACCAGCGCGAAAGCCCGAATCCCCCAGGTCATGAGCCGATCATGGCAGCAGAACCACTCAGCCGCTGACAGAACGCGCCACCCAAGCCAGGAACGCTCGCCCTCGTGCTCGGCACCGCGATCTTCTTCCTCGCCACATAAGAAAAAGGCGCACCGCACAATGCGATGCGCCTTCATCCGGACCTGAGACCTACCAGCCGCGGTCGGCCAGGCGGTGCGGCTCCGGAACGTCCTCGACGTTGATGCCGACCATGGCCTCACCCAGGCCGCGCGAGACCTTGGCGATGACGTCCGGGTCGTCGTGGAAGGTCGTGGCCTTCACGATGGCCTCGGCGCGCTGGGCCGGGTTGCCGGACTTGAAGATGCCGGAACCGACGAACACGCCCTCGGCGCCGAGCTGCATCATCATCGCGGCGTCGGCCGGGGTCGCGATGCCGCCGGCGGTGAACAGCACGACGGGGAGCTTGCCGTTCTGCGCGATCTCCTTCACGAGCTCGTACGGCGCCTGGAGCTCCTTGGCGGCCACGTACAGCTCGTCCTCCGGCAGGTTCTGCAGGCGGCGGATCTCCTGCCGGATCTTGCGCATGTGCGTGGTGGCGTTGGAGACGTCACCGGTGCCGGCCTCACCCTTGGAGCGGATCATCGCCGCGCCCTCGGTGATGCGGCGCAGGGCCTCGCCGAGGTTCGTGGCGCCACAGACGAAGGGAACCGTGAAGGCCCACTTGTCGATGTGGTTGGCGTAGTCGGCCGGGGTCAGCACCTCGGACTCGTCGATGTAGTCGACACCCAGCGACGCCAGGACCTGGGCCTCGACGAAGTGGCCGATGCGGGCCTTGGCCATCACGGGGATGGAGACGGCGTCGATGATCCCGTCGATCAGGTCGGGGTCGCTCATGCGGGCGACGCCGCCCTGCGCACGGATGTCGGCGGGCACGCGCTCGAGCGCCATGACGGCGACGGCGCCGGCGTCCTCCGCGATCTTCGCCTGAGTGGCGTCGACCACGTCCATGATCACGCCACCCTTGAGCATCTCGGCCATGCCGCGCTTGACGCGGGCAGTGCCAGTGACCTGGTCGTTGCTCACGGGCCAACCTTTCACGAAGGGAAGTTTCCGGTGAACCCATCCTACGTCTCACGTGGCCACCTCACCCAAGCCACTGAAGCCCGGAATCAGAAGGCCACTTGCAGATCAACCGCAGGTCGTGATGGGTATCACGACCGCCGAAGTAAAAGAGCCTCATGACTGTGTGCGAGGTCGCGTCGGTCATCCGGTCAACCGCTCGCACCGAATTCGGCGGAGCCCAATTCGGTGCG
>JAVXWK010000410.1:0-13155 GCA_032230575.1 Pseudonocardiales bacterium
TGGCTCGCGGAACTCGGCGAGCAGCTCGGCGCACCGATCATCGTGAAGACCGGCCGCAGGGTTCGCCTGACCCGCGCCGGACGTCTCCTCGCCGAAGCGGCCACGCGTTCACTGGCCGCACTGGAACCCGGTCTGCGCGAGGTCGAGGAGGAGCTCGACCCGGAGAAAGGCCGTGTGGTGCTGGGATTCCTGCACATGCTCGGCCGGTCGCTGGTGCCGGAACTGGTCCGCGGTTTCCGCGCCGAACACCCGCACGTGCGGTTCGGGCTGGTCCAGAACGCCCGCTACACCGTGGTCGAGAAGCTGCGGCAGGGCGAGATCGATCTCGCGCTGGTCGCTCCGCCGCCGGACGGTCCGGAGTTCGAGTCGGTCGTCCTGTTCGAACAGGAGCTGATCGTCGTCGTGCCGTCCGGGCACCGGCTCGCGAGCAGGAAGTCCGTGCGGCTCAAGGACTTGGAGCACGAGGAGCTGATCCTGCTGGAACACGGCTACGGCCTGCGGCAGATCACCGACGACATGTTCGCGGCCGCCGGAATTTCGCCGAAGATCGCGTTCGAGAGCCAGGAGATCGAGACCGTGCGCGGCCTGGTGGCGGCGGGTCTCGGCGTCGCACTGCTGACGCACGCCGAGACCACACCGCCTGCCGGGCTCCGTGAACTACCGCTGGCCCCGCGGGCGAGCCGCGTCTTCGGGCTGGCCTGGTTGAAGGACCACCCGCTGCCGCCCGCGGTGCGCGCCTTCCGCGAGCACGCCCTCAGGACTCACGCCGTCCAGCGCTGAGATCCCGACCAAGTGCGCAGATACGACTCGGCGCCACCGAGCATGTCCTGCACGAGCTGATCGCCACCGACCTGGCGGATCTGCTCGATCCAGTCGGGAAGCAGACCGACGTGCGCGCCGCCGTCGGTGTTGATGTCCCACACCCGGTCGCCGGTGCGCTGCCGATCGACGAGCGGACCGTCGGGGTAGCTGCGGAACGGGTAGGTCACGCCGGTGCGCGGTGACGGGTGCGAGCCCACGCCGTTGAAGTCGCTGCCGAACCCGATCCCCACGTCGTACTTGCGGCGCAACGGCTCCGCCGCGGCCGCCTGGGCGACATACGCCGGAGCGTCACTGTCGTAGCCCGCCACGAACCCGCCGAGCTGGTAGACCTTCTCGGTCCACTGCGCGTCCATCCAGCTGTGGCTGGAGATGATGCCGGGGTAGCGCTTCTGCGCGGCCAGCTCGAGCGTGCGACCGGCGGCCTTCACGCTCATGTGGTCGATCTCGATCATCATGTGCCGCTGCATCATGCCCTGCACCGCGTACTCGCCGAGCGACGTGAGACCGCGGGTGTTGCAGCGCTTCTCCTCGTCGTACTTCGGCGCCACGACGGTGGCCGGGATCAGCGCGTTCGGCCCGGCGACACCGATCGGGTTGTCCTGCTGCGGTCCCGTGCACTTCTCGGTCTTCCACCACGTGCCGGTGCGCAGGAACTGCCCGGCGTTGAGCACGCCGCCCTGCACGCCGGAGTCGAACCTGACGCCGCACAGCGCGTTGTCGAACTTGTGGCACAGGAACGCACTGCGCACGCCGAGCGCGTAGACCTCGTCGAGGCCGCGGTCGATGTCCCCCCTGCCGCACAACGGGAGGTCGAGCAACTGACGGCAGCCGAAGAGCTCAGAGGTCTCGATGCCGAGGATCACGGCGAGCTTGCCCTGCTTGACCACGTCCCGCGCCTGCTCGGACGACGTGACGATGCGGAACCAGCCCTTGCCCGTGCCACCGAACATCTTGTCGATGAACGCCTGCAGCTCGTACGTCCGCTTGGCCTGCAGCCGGACCGACGCCATCTCGTCGCACGGCTTGTCCTTGAACGGGTAGATCACGCACAGCGTCGCGTTGCTGGTGAGGTCCTGGACCAGCACGCGCTGCCCGCCGCGCCACGCCCGTTCCAGCCAGGCGTAGTAGTTCTGCTGGTGCGACACCGTCTTGTACGAGGGCCAGTCCTTGAACGTCGGCCAGCCCACCGGGTCGTGCCCGTCGAAGTCGTTCGTGACGATCGCCTCGAACAACGCGCCGAGGCCAGCCGGGTGGTGCTCGGGGCAGTCCTTCAGGGCCGCCTGAGCGCCCTGCTCGTTGAACTCCTCGCCGCAGATCAACCGGCCGCCGAACGCCTCGTTCGTCATCAGGTGGTTGTGCGCGTCGACGAACCCGCGGACCTTGCCCGCGCCGTCCGTGCCCTGGAACGGCTCACCCGTGACGTTGATCTGCGAGTCCTGCGCGGGCCTCGCCACCGGTTCCCACCAGGGGCCGGCAGCAGTAGCGGGGGTTATGGCCGCTATGACCAACGAGACGGCGAGAGCCAGGCGAAGTAACACGAGCGCTCCTCTGCGACGGTGTGAAGGCGCTCACATCATGCCGTGGAACATCGCCGTCTCGTATGGCCGATCGTAGGTACTAACGCGAATATTTTTCAGCGAACTCGACCAGCGTCCGCGCGCCGAAGCCCGTGGCGCCCGCGACGACCTCGTCGTAGACCTTCTCCGACCGCGCCGGGCCCGCGATGTCGAGGTGCGCCCACGGCACCTGACCAGCGAACTTCTGCAGGAACAGAGCCGCCGTGACGCCACCGGGGCCGGGCGGGCACTGCTTGTAGTCCGCGATCTCGCTGGTGACAGCCTCGACGTGCTCCTCCAGCAGCGGCATCCGCCACCACTTCTCGCCGACGTGCGCACCCGCGTCGATCACCTGAGCCGCGATCTCCGCGGACGCCGTGAACACCGCGCCGGTGCGCAGGCCGAGCGAGACCTTCATCGCGCCGGTCAGCGTGGCGACGTCGACGATCAGGTCGGGCTTGAGGTTCTTCACGGCGTAGGCCATCGCGTCGGCCAGGACCATGCGGCCCTCGGCGTCGGTGTTCTGCACCTCGGTGGTCGCGCCGCCGTAGTGCCGCACGACGTCGCCAGGCCGGTACGACGTGCCGCTGACATGGTTCTCGGCGCACGGCACGAGCCCGGTGACCCGGATCGGCAGCTGCCGGCGCGCGACGGCCATCAGCGCGGAGATCACCGCGCCGCCACCGGCCATGTCGGTGCGCATCAGGTGCATGCCGTCGGCGGGCTTGATCGAGATGCCGCCGGTGTCGAACGTGATGCCCTTGCCGATGAAGACCAGGTGCGGGCCGGTGGTGCCGTACGTCAGCTCCAGGAACCGCGGCGGGCGGGCAGATCCGCCGCCGACCGCGAGCACGCCGCCGAAGCCCTGCTGCTGCAGCCACTTCTCGTCGCGCACGGTGGCGGACAGTCCGTCGATCTTCTCCGCGAGCTTGGCCGCGGTGGTCGCGAGCCAGCGCGGGTCCTTGACGTTGGACGGGGTGTTGGCGAGATCACGTGCGAGCGAGGTCGCGGTGGCCAGCGCGTGGGCCTTCAGCGCGGCCGACGTCAACACCTCCTCGAACCCGGTGTCGCCCGTGATCAACCGCAGCGAGCCGACCCGCTTCGGGCCGTCCTCGCCGGTGACCTTGAACCGGTACCCGCCGAGCGCCGCGCCGAGCACGAACGCGCGCACCTTCTCGGCGTCGAAGTCCGGGGTGAGCAGCACATCGGCGCTCTTCGGGGCGTCCTCACCGCTCAGCGCGCGCACCAGGGCCGCACCTGCCGCGCGGTAGTCGCCGGCCGTGCCGGTGCCGACACCGAGAGTCCAGGCCTCGTCGTGGCGGACCGTCTCACCGGCTTTGCCCGTCAGGTCGGAGACGTCGATGCCCTCGCCGCCTGGTCCGAGCGCCGGTCCGGTGGCCGCGAGCACGACCCTCGCAACGTTGCGGCGCGAGGTGGTGGCCACCTCGACGTCCACGAGCCTGGTTGGCACTGTCGGAACCGTCGACCCCACGACTGACCCTCCCCTATTGCATTAACGACCGTTCATTGTCCCCCACGGCCGGGACGAAGCGATGCCCCGGCCTCCACTATGGAACACAGTGGAAACCGGGGCTCGGTGCTTCTCGCCGGGATGCCTCTCAGCCGGCGGCGGCCTTCAGCGCGTCGCCCAGAGCGCTGGCCTCGTCCGCCGACATCTCGACGACAAGGCGCCCACCACCCTCGAGCGGTACGCGCATGACGATGCCGCGTCCCTCCTTGGTGACCTCGAGGGGACCGTCGCCGGTCCGGGGCTTCATGGCCGCCATCGCGTGCTCCCTCCGTCAACATCTTCCCCGTCCGGCCAGGCCGGATCTGCTCCATTCTCCCCTATCGCGACTCAGGGGCGAAACCGAACCGATCTTTTGGCGAGTTCGGGTGACATTTGTCGATCTTGACTTGTGCCTGATCAACAGCTGTTTTCACGACAACACAACAGTTTCGGCACAGCCCGGCGCGCCATGACAGACTGGTCCGGATGCGAGCCCGTTCCGCGCTCTTCGACGTGTACGGCGGCCACCTCCGCGAACGCGGTGGTGCCGCCACGATCGCTGCCCTCGTCCGGCTGCTGGAACCGCTCGGATTCGCCGCGCCGGCCGTGCGCACCGCTGTCTCCCGGACGGTGAGGCAGGGCTGGCTGCAGCCGACGAGACTGCCAGACGGGCCGGGCTACGCGATGACACCTCGCGGGGAACGAAGGCTCGACGAGGCCGCCGCCCGCATCTACCGAACGGGGCCGTCCACGTGGGACGGTCGCTGGCACGTGGTGGTGCTGGAGGAGATGCCGGGCCGCGACTCGCGCGATCACCTGGCCTCGGAGCTGCAACTGCTCGGCTACGGCGCGCTCGGTCCTGTGACGTGGATCGCGCCGAGGCCGTCGCCGGAACTGGCCGATGTGCTCGCCGCCGAGGAAGTCGCGGCACGAACTTTTCACGGTTCACACGACGGTGCGGACGTCGAGCTGGCGTCCAAGGCGTGGGACCTGGCCGAACTCGGCCGCGACTACGCCGCCTTCGTCGCGCACTGGCGCGCGCAGGTGTCCGTTGTGGACGAAACCGACGACGCGGCGGCGTTCGCTGCGTCACAGCAGCTGCTGCACGCGTGGCGCAAGTTCCTGTTCCGCGATCCCGGTCTTCCTGCTGAACTGTTGCCACCGGACTGGCCGGGGCACGCGGCAGCGTCGTTCTTCGACGAACAGACACTGCGGCTGGCACCGGGCACGAGTCGGTTCGTCGACGAGTGCCTGCGGCCGGTTCGCAACGTTTCCACTGCTTGATGGAGGTCCAGTGTCCGAGCTCCTCGTCGACGACGCCGATGGTGTGCGCACGTTCACGTTCAACCGCCCCGAGTCGTTCAACGCCTTCACCATCGCGCTGAAGGAGTCGTTCCTCGCCGCGCTGAAGGAGGCGGCGGCCGACGAGTCGGTGCGCGCGGTGGTGATCACGGGTGCGGGCAGGGCGTTCTGCGCGGGTCAGGACCTCAAGGAGCACATCGGCTTGCTGCAGGCCGGCGACCCCGCGCCGCTGCACACCGTGGAGAAGCACTACAACCCCATCGTGCGCGAGCTGATCGGCATGCCGAAGCCGGTGATCGCCGCGGTCAACGGCAGCGCGGCCGGTGCGGGCGCGTCCTTCGCCTACGCCTCGGACCTGCGCATCGCGGGCAAGTCGGCCAAGTTCCTGATGGCGTTCGCGAACGTCGGCCTGACCGCGGACTCCGGTGCCTCGTACACGCTCCCGCGGCTGATCGGCCACGGCCGCGCGATGGAGATGATGCTGCTCGCGCAGCCGGTCGGCGCCGAGGAGGCGTTGCGGGTCGGCATGGTCAACCAGGTCGTGCCGGACGAGGAGTTGCTGGAGACCGCGCACCTGCTGGCCGCGAAGCTCGCCAAGGGCCCGACGACGGCGTACGCGAAGATCAAGGAAGCGCTGGCGGCGGCCGCGGACGGCACTTTGGAAGACGCTCTGGAAGCCGAGCGCCGGACTCAGGCCGACTGCGGTGCCACGGAAGACCACCGCGAGGCCGTCGACGCGTTCGTCAACAAGCGCGCACCCAAGTTCATCGGGAAGTAGTCAAAACGATGAAGGGAACCTTCATCCACCTGACGTGGATGAAGGTTCCCTTCATCGTGTTCACCTGGCGCGGAAGCAGGAAGCGATGTGGTCGTCCACCATCCCGGTGGCCTGCATCAGCGCGTAACACGTGGTGGGGCCGAGGAACTTGAAGCCGCGGCGCTTCAGTTCCTTGGCCATCGCCTTGGACTCGGCGGTGATCGCCGGAACGTCCGCGAACGTGGCAGGCCGCACGTGATCAACCGGCGCGAACGACCACAGCAGCGCGTCGAGATCGACACCTTCGGAGACGATCACGCGCGCGTTGTGGATCGCCGCGTCGATCTTCATCCGGTTTCGCACGATCCCCGCGTCCGCCATCAGCCTTTCCACGTCGGCAGGCCCGAACTCCGCCACCAGCTTCGGATCGAAGTCACCGAACGCGGCGCGGAACGCGGGCCGCTTGCGCAGGATCGTGATCCACGACAGCCCGGACTGGAACGCCTCCAACGACATCCGCTCGTACAGCGCGTCGGTGCCGTGCAGCTCCACGCCCCACTCGGTGTCGTGGTAGTCCATGTAGTCCGGGGTCGAGTCACCCCACGGGCAGCGGGTGATCACCGGTACTCCTCGGCAAAACAGGCGAAGCGCTGCAGAGATCGGCGCAGCATCAGCACGAACAACGGCTTCACCAACGGGTAGAAGAACGGCACGTCGAGGCGTTCCGTCCACACGAAACGACTGCCGCGCACGGCGAAGACACCGGTTCCGCGCACCACTTTCCCGAGATGCTCGACCTCGACGGCGTGCGGCGGATCCCTGCGCGTGATCCGCATCCGGTCCGAAACTCCGAACGTCCGCGCGTCGATCTCGCTGCCCACCGACTTCCCGTCACCCTCCACCACGGACACGCGGGTGCCGAACACCCACTCCGACTGGCGTTCCCAGTCGGTCATCGCGCGGAAGATCGTGTCCGGCGGGGCGGCGACCTCGACCGTCAGCTCAAGCTCGGTCACTGCTCTCCAGCTCCTCGACGCGGGCCCGCAACTCCCCGACCTCGGTCGCGAGCCGCCGCAGCACCCAGTCGACCTCGCTCATCTTGTAGCCGCGGAACACCTGCTGGAACTTCAGCTCGCGGACGTCCTCCGCGGTGATGTCCTCCGACGGCAGCCGCGTCGGCGAAGCGCCGGGCGGCAGCGGGGCGAGCTCCTCGCCGCGCCCGAACACCAACGCCGCGAGCAGGAACACCACTGCCGCGACGGCCACCATCACGATCAGGTAGAGAAGGGCGTTGGTCACGCGACGATCGTGGCACAGCTCAGGCAGCGGCGAGCGAGCAGACCGAGCCGAATGATCACGGCCCACGTCGCGAAGCTCGCGATCGACATCGGCAGCGACTGCACGAGCCGTTGCGGGTCGACGCCCCAGGTGGCGGTCAGGATGGCCACGTTGCCGAGGACCACGAGCAACACCGACACCAACGCGGTCGCGCCGCCGATCCGGGCCAGCAGCGTCGCGTCGACCCGCCGGGCCAGCACGCGACCGAGGATCAGCGCGACCAGCGCGACTCCGGCGGAGATGCCGCTGGTCATGTCGTTGGCCTTGGCGATCCACATGTACCAGCCCGGCACCGGGCCGCCGAAGTTCTGCCACGGCCCGATGAAGTACATCCGGCCCATCTCCCACGCCGCGTGCATCACCGGCAGCACGATGGCGAGCCAGATCAGCGTGCGAGCGCCGTACGCGACGGCCAGCTCGGCCTGGTACTCCCCGGCGATCTCGCGGACCGGGCCGAACTCCTCGACTGCCTTGCGCTGAGCCGTTTCCTCATCCAGGCCGCGGTCGAGATGAGCCTCGGTCGCGTCGCTCAGACTGTCGCGGGTCTCGGTGAGCAGATCGCGCACCTGCCTGCGGGATCCCCGCAGCCGCGACCCGAGATCGGTCACATAACGCTCGATCACGTCTGCGCCCACTTGCCACCCCCCAGCACCCCGTCGATCACCGTCGTGAACTCGCGCCACGCGCTGCGCTCGGCGTTCAGCGCCCGCTGGCCCGCCTGCGTGAGCTTGTACGTGCGGCGCTTGCGGCCGCCGACCGTGCTCCAGTCGCTGACCACGTGCCCGGCGCGCTCCAGCCGGCGCAGCGCCGGGTAGACCGTGCCGGTCGGCAGGTCGAGCGCACCGCCGCTGCCCTCCTGCAAAGCCTCGATGATCGCGTAACCGTGCAGCTGCCTGCCGTCGAGCGTGGCGAGCAACAACGCGTCCAGGTGGCCACGCAGCGCGTCGGGCTTCATGAGTAGCGAGTCTACTGATGCGACCACCCGCAGGGATCCCTGAGACAGCCCTGAGATCTCCCTGACTTCTCACCAAAAGGCTCTATAAGTAGCCGAGCTACATATAGCCTCCCTACTCATGAGCGCAGCAGACCTCGCCCGCGTCCAGTTCGCGACGACCACCTCGTTCCACTTCCTGTTCGTGCTGCTCACGCTGGGTCTGGTGACCCTGCTGGTGATCATGCAGACCCGGTACACGCTGACCAGAGCGCCCGTGCACGAGCGGATGACCAGGTTCTGGGGCCGGATCTACGTGATCAACTACGCGCTGGGGATCGTCACCGGCATCGTCATGGAGTTCCAGTTCGGACTGAACTGGTCGGGCCTCGCGACCTACGCCGGCGACGTGTTCGGCGCGCCGCTCGCGATGGAGACGCTGATCGCGTTCTTCCTGGAGTCGACGTTCCTGGGCCTGTGGATCTTCGGCTGGGGCAGGATGAATCGCTGGCTGCACTTGGCGCTGCTGTACCTGACCGCGTTGACCGCCTTCGCGTCGGCGTTCTGGATCATGGCGGCGAACGGGTTCCTGCAGCACCCCGTCGGCTATCGGCTCGACGGGAACGTGTTGCGGCTGGAGGACTTCTCCGCGCTGCTGTCGAACCCGACGTTCACCTCCGCGTTGATGCACGTGGTGTTCGCGTCGCTCACGGTCGGCGGGGTGTTCCTGACCGGAATCTCCGCGTACCACTTCATCAAGCGCACGCCCGAGGTCGACTTCTTCCGGCGGTCGCTGCGGATGGGCGTGATCACGACCGCACTGGCCACGCCGTCGCTGATCGGAGCCGGGTTCGCCCAGATCCCGATCGTCAAGGAGTTCCAGCCCACCAAGTTCGAGAACGCGCCGGGCTGGGCGCTCGGGTTCATGATCCTGATCGGGATGACGCTCGCGACGGTCAGCTGGCTCACACTGCCGTTGCTGGTCAAGGATGCCGTGATCCGGATGCGTTTCCCGTTGTACCTCATGGTGATCGGCATTCCGCTGCCGTTCACGGCGGCGATCTTCGGGTGGGTGTTCCGCGAGGTCGGCCGACAGCCCTGGCTGGTGTACGGGCTGTTGCGGACCGAGGACGCGGTGTCCCATGTGGACGCGTCGCAGATCCTGTTGTCGCTCATCGTGTTCACGTCCCTGTTCGTGGTGCTGGCCGGTGTCGACTGGGCGTTGATCGCACGTGCGGTCCATCGCGGCCCGGACGTCGCGCCCGCTCCCGTCTCGCCGCTGGTGGTGACGCTCTGATGGAAACGCTCTGGCTGGTCGTGCTCTGGGTTCTGACGGTCGGCTACTTCTCGTTGGCAGGCTTCGACTACGGAACCGGGCTGCTGCTGCCGTTCCGTCGCCGCGACGAGACGTTGTGGCGGATGACACCGTTCTTCCTGGGCAACGAGGTGTGGCTGGTCGCCGCGATCGGTGTGCTGTTCGCGGCGTTCCCCCGGCTCGAAGGCGAACTGCTGTCCGGCGCCCATTCGGTGTTCACGCTGGTGCTGGCCGGGCTGGTGCTGTTCATGGCGGCCGTGCAGCTGCGGTTGTGGTCGTGGCTGGTGTTCACGGGCGCGCTGATGGTTTCCGTTGGCTGGGGCCTGTTCCTCGCGCACCTGCTGCACGCGCCGTGGCCTGTCGCTCTCGTCATGCCTGTGTTGTTCGCGGTGCACGGATGGGTGTTCCAGACTCGGCGGTGGACGCTGTTCCCGTTGACGGCGTTGCTCTGCGCGCTGCCGATTCCGCTCGCGTTCAGCTCGATCAGCACCACCGGCCTGATGGCGCACACCGACACACTCGGCCTGCTCGCGTGGGTCGCGATCCCGATCATTCCGCTGGTGGTGTTGCTGCAATGGTCGATCGTCGCCATCTCCTCGCGCTGATCCCCATCCCGTTCCTGGTGCTGGCCCAGGCTGAACTGCTGGCGTCGGTGCTGAGCGGCGGATCCGGCTTTCTCCTGCTGTGCCTGGTCATCGGCCTGCGGGTGCTCGTGTGGTGGGTGCATCGCGCGATGGCTCACCGGGCTGCCGAACGCACTCGCTCGCGGCTTCGCAAGGCTTTCCTGCGCTCGCCGGGAACCAAGGCGGGCGAGGTCGCCACGCTGGTCACCCGCGGCGTGCACGACGTGACGCCGTACGTCGTCGGCTATCTGCCCCAGCAGATCCTGGCCGTGGCAGTCCCGCTGGCGGTGGTCATCCGGCTCGCGTTCGCCGACCTCACGGCCGCGCTCACGATCCTGCTGACCTTGCCGTTGATCCCGGTCTTCGGTGCGTTGGTCGGCGCGCACACCCGTGAGCGGACAGCCCGTCAATGGACTGCGCTGGCCACTCTCGGCGGGCATTTCCTCGACGTGGTCAAGGGAATCGGCACGCTCCGGGCGTTCGGACGGGCCGAGGCGCAGTCCACGACGGTCCGCGAACTCGCTGCCCAGCACATGACCGAGACGATGTCGGCGCTCAGAGTCGCCTTCCTGTCGGCGTTCGTGCTGGAGCTGGTGGCCACGATGTCGGTGGCGATGGTCGCGGTGCCCGTCGGCCTCAGGCTGCTCGACGGCGGAGTGCCGCTGTTCACCGCGCTGCTCGTGCTTTTCCTTGCGCCGGAAGCGTTCCTGCCGCTACGAGCCGCCGGAGCGCAGTACCACGCGAGCGCTCAGGGCCGCGAGGTGCTCGCGAAGGTGCCCACTCACACCGAAACGACCGGAACCGAGCCACCGGACCTGACGCAGGCCCAGATCGTGTTCGACAACGTGAGCGTCCGCAGCCTGAAGAACTTCTCGCTCACCATCAACCCCGGCGACCGGATCGCGCTGATCGGCCCGAGCGGCGCGGGCAAGAGCACGATTCTGGGACTGCTGCTGGGATTCGTGCGACCCGACGACGGCCGCGTGCTCGTCGGCGGCGTCGACCTGCGTGAGATCGACCGGCAAGCCTGGCTGGAAGCGCTGTCGTGGGTCCCGCAACGCCCCACAATCGTGCCCGCGAACCTGTCCTCCGGTGAGCAGCAACGGGTCGCGCTCGCCAAGGCGCTGGACCGTCGGCAAGCCGGGTTGTTCCTGCTCGACGAACCGACCGCGCACCTCGACGCGGAAACCGAATCCCTTGTGCTCCAGGCAACGAGGGAGTTCACCTGCGGTCGCACGGCCGTGATCGTCGCGCATCGGCCGACGCTGCTCAACGAGGTCGACAGGGTGGTGACGGTGTGAAGCTCGCGATCCTCGCCGGAACACTCGCCGAACTGGCCGGCGTCGGCCTCACCGCGACGGCGACCTGGCTCATCATGCGCGCCGCCGAGCACCCGCCGATGCAGGCGCTCACGGTGGCGATCGTAGCGGTCCGCACGCTCGCGCTGGCCAAAGGAGCGCTGCGCTTCCTCGAACGCCTGACCAGCCACAAAGCTGTGCTCAGCGAGGCCGTCGAACTGCGCGGCCGGGTCTACGACGACCTCGCGAACCGCCGCCACATCCCGTCCGGCACAGCGCTGACCCGCATCGTCACGAACGTCGACCAGCACCTCGACACCAAGCTCCGCGCCACCCTGCCGTGGATCACCGCGGCCCTGGTGAGCGCGGTGATGGCGGCCTTCTCACTCCCCCTCGCGATAGGCCTGCTGATCAACGTCGTACTGCTCCCGTGGCTCGCCATCCGCAAGCCGCAAGATCTCACACCGTTGCGCGCCAAACTCACCGAACAAACCACGGAACTGGTGCACAGCAAAGAAGAACTGATCGCCTACGGCCTGTTCGACGACAAACTCCACGCAGCGACCAGGACCGCAAAAGAACTCTCGCGCAAGGAACGCACCCGAGATCTGACCCCGCTGGCGATCGCCGTCCAGTTCGGCGCGGCACTCGTCATGCTCGCGCAGCACGAACCCGCCTGGCTGATCATGGCCGCGATCGCGACGTTCGAGATCACCATCCCGCTGGCCGCTCTGACCAAGCCGACCCCGGAGTCGACCGACGAGCCCGAATCGGCGTTCGTCACCGAAACCACTGAGTTACAAGGCAAAACCGCGATCGTCGGTCCGAGCGGCATCGGCAAGACCACGCTGCTCAACGCCATCGCCCACCAGCTCGAACCCAGCAAGGGCGCGCTGGCCGACGCGCACGTCTTCCACACCACGGTCCGCGCCAACGTCCTGCTGGCCAAACCCGATGCCACGCAAGAAGAACTCGACAGAGCAGCCGAGATCGCCGAACTCGACCTCGGCTGGGACCTGGTAGTGGGCGAACGCGGCGAGGAGATCTCCGGCGGCCAGCGCCAACGCCTGATCCTCACCAGATCAGTGCTGGCGAACCCGGAAGTCCTGCTGATGGACGAACCGACGGAAGGCCTCGACCCCGAACAGGCCGACCGCGTGCTGAAGAAGATCCTGGACAACTGCCAGGGCTCGGCGCTGGTCGTGACCCACCGCGAAGAGCAGCTAGCCCTCTTCGACCACGTGCACCATCGGGGGCCGATCCGCGATGAGCACGTCGGTCGAGTCGGGTAGCCACTCGCCGTCGACCTGCACGAACTGCGTCAACGGCCCTGAGTCGAACTCCACCTCGCACCGCGCCAGCGCAGTCCCCATGATCTGCGAGGACATCACGCCGAGCTGCAACAACGACCGGTTCCGGTGCTTCCGCACGCCCAGGTTCACCTGAGCCAGCGCCGACAGCCCGTAAATCCGGTGCACGTCCAGCAACAGCCCGATCTCGACCCCGTACCCGGCGGCGAACGGGACAGACTCCAAAAAGGACCGAGTCGCCGCGTACTCGCCACCGAGCGGTTGCACGACACCGGAAAGCTCCGGCCTCAACGTGTTCAGCAACGGCCGCGCCACCAGTTCGGTCACCCGTCCGCCACCGGAGCTCTCCAACCGCAACGGCCGGCGGTAGAACCCCTTGACCAGGTGCACGCC
>JAVXWK010000506.1:0-11358 GCA_032230575.1 Pseudonocardiales bacterium
CGACCACCTGGACGCCGAGATACTGCGCCTCGTGCAACGCCGCGTCGAGGTCTCCAAGATCATCGGCGCTGCCCGCATGGCCGCCGGCGGCACGAAGATCGTGCACAACCGCGAGATCGACGTCCTCAGCCGCTACAAGCCGCTCGGTCCCGAGGGCAAGGATCTCGCGATGATCCTGCTCAAGATGGGCCGCGGCCCGCTCGGCAGGTAGCAGCAGGTCCTGGGCCCGGCGTCACAGCACGCCGGGCCAAAAAGGCTTCAGCGCCCTGCGGAGAAGTGCGAAATCCGCGTCCACGAGCTGGGAGTCGTCCGGCACGTAGGCCAGCGGGTCCTCCAGCAACGGCTCCGGCAGCCGCAGCAGGCCCTCCACCAGCGAGTGCAGGCACAGCGCGGAGTAGCCGCGCAGGTAGCCGCCCTCCTGGGTGAGCACGACCCGCGTCCCGAACGACGCCACCCGGCGGCCGATCTCCCGGTAGCCCGATGCGGTGATGTTGTGGCGGCCGTTGGGGTCGAACGCGGACCCGTCGAACCCGGACGCGCACACCAGCAGGTCCGGTGCGAACTCGCGCAGCAGCGGAAAGGCGATCTCGTCGAGCGCGCGCAGGTACGCCGTGTCGCCCGCGCCCAGTGACAGCTCGATGTTCACGTTCCTGCCGTCAGCGCCCACCTCCGACGGCGAGCCCGTCTGCGGGTGGTTCGCGCCCCACGAGCCGTGCCGCATGTGCAGAGAGATGGTCAGCACGTCCGGACGGTCGTAGAACACCTCCTGCGTGCCGTTGCCGTGGTGCACGTCCCAGTCCAGCACGGCGACCCGCATCCCTTGCCGCCGAGCGGTTTCCGCCACCAGCGCCGCGTTGTTCACGAAGCAGTAGCCGTCCGCCATGTCCGGCTGCGCGTGGTGCCCGGGCGGTCGTACGAGCGCATAGGCCAGCGGCGCGCCGGATTCCAGCGCCGCCAACGACGTTCCCGCCGCCGCGCACGCCGCACGCCACGTTTCGGGACCCACGACCGTGTTCACCTCGAGTGCCACACGCTCAGAGACCCGCAACGAGTCGAGGTAGCCGGCCGTGTGCACGCGCAGGAGCTCGTCAACGGACGCGTGCCGCCCCTCGTGCCACGTCAGGTGCTCAGCGACCGGACCGTGCGTCAGCGCATGCCGGAACGTGCGCAGCCGCGCGGCGTTCTCCGGGTGCGGTTCGGCCACGTCGAGCCACGGCCAGGAGCCCGGCAGCTCCCACAGACCTTCGCCGGCGTCGTGCTCGAGGCAGTCGTCGTGCCAGAACATGTCCACCCGAATCGGATATCAGGGCGATCACGGATGGTCCACCGCAAAAAACTGGAGGCACACTGGAGGCATGGGCCTCATCGCCGCACTGATCGCCATCGCCGGCCTGCTCGCCGCCTTGGCGCACGACGCATACCTGGGCTTGCTCGGTTCCGCCGCGAACAAGAAGGGCCTCGCCGGAGCGCCTGTCTCGCAGTTCGTCCGCAGCCGCTGGAAGACCGCCATCATCACGACCGTGGGCGCGGTGATCGGCCTGCTGATCACCAACGGCGACTCGCCGAGCGCCGACGTGATCGGCGCGATCATCGCGGGAGGCAGCGGTCTGGCCGCACTGAACGGGGTGCAGAAGACGCACAAGCAGCTCAACAGCGGTCAAGCGCAACTCCCGCCCCGATAGGAAAACCACACTTTCGTGTGTCACTCGTCCTGAACGCCCCCTTTTGGTTGGTTCGGTACGTCCGGACGGCCCTACTCTGATTGCGTCGCAGAGGGGTGTCGGGGATGGACGAACTACTGCCGGGCAAACATCGTCTCGGCGACGGTGTCGCGCAGTCGCAGCAAGAGCAGCCGCGCCCCGTCGTCGGTGGCGACCGCATCCCGCTGCCCCGCCGTCGCCAGATCGACCCGCTGCAGGACACCGACGGGCTCCGGAAGTTCAACATCGGCCTGGTGCCCGCCTCGGTCACGCCGCCGCGCACCTGGAAGCGCGCGGCCTGGTTCGCCGTCATCTCGTCGGTGCTCGTGCTGGTCGGCCTGAGCGTCGCCGCGGCCAAACTGGTCGGCGGCGGTGGCGCGGTCGAGACGGTCGGCCTGCCCGGCTACCCGTCGGACGTGCCGCTGATCTCCGCATTGCCCACCGGCGGCACCAGCCCGTCGGCCACCGGCACGAAGCCGTCCGCCGCGGGCACCGGCAAGGGCACTGCCGTGCCGGGCACGGGCTCCAGCGCGCCTGGCTCGAGCGGTCCGGCCATCAGCACCAAGCCGTCCGGCACCGGGCCGCCCGTGATCACGACCATGCCGGTCACGCAGGCACCGGTCGTCGACGGCTCCAAGATCGCCCAGCAGACCGAGCACTTCTACCGCGAGATGGCGACGAACGCGGACACCGCGCTCGCCATGACCACGGACACCGTGCGGTCGAACGCGGGCGCGCTGCTCGAGGGCAGGCTCGCGGACATCTCGCTGATCGAGGTCAAGGAGATCGTGGTCGACCCGAGCAAGGGCCTCACCGTCAGCCTGCTGCAGGTGACGAAGAAGGACGGCTCGATCAGCAGCGAGAAGCGCGAGCTGAGCTTCACGCTGGGCGACCTGCCGCTGATCAACGGTGAACGGTTGAAGCTCGGCGGCTGAAGTGGCTAAAGGTCACGGCCCGAGTTACCGACCGTAGTAAGTAGCACCTTCGAGCGAATCCCGGACACCGCCCAACGCCACGGACGGATGAAGTCCATCGAGATGCTGGCGTAGCCGCGCTCAGCCACGGTACGTCTTCAGGTGACCACGGACAGTACGGAGGACCAGGCCAGTGCAGCGTCCCGCGACGACCGGGCGGAGGCACACCCGCGCCGGCTCGATCAGCGTGGCTGAGCTGATCAAGCAGCAGCCGATCCCGATGCGCATCCCGTCGAACGAGGAAGCCGCCACCGACGCTCTCGTCACATCACTGCTCGGTCCCACCGAGAACATGACCGCGACCACCGCGGTCATCCCCGTCGTCCCCGGCCGCCGGCGCCGCAACCGCAAGAGTCGCGCCGCCAAGGTCGCCGGGCTGCTGACAGGCGCGATCGTGCTGGTCAGCGCGGTCTCGGGCGCGGCGATCCTCGCGAGCAAGCGGCCCGCGAACCAGGGCATCCCGGTCACCGAACGGCCCATCGCGCTGTCCGGTGCGAGCGCGCTGCGGCCCGACGTCCTCTCGGCCCAGCTGCCGAACGAGAACAAGCCCCTGCGGACCGCCGCCGACACCCCGCTGCCGCAGCCGCCCGCACTGCTGCTGGAGACGCCGGAACCGACCACGCCCGAGGTCTCTGTCGGCCCTCAGCCGCAGGTGGACGTGGTGAAGCGGTTCTACGAGCTGCTCACGACCAAGCCCAACTCGGCGGCCAAACTGCTGTCGCCGGACCTCGTCGGCGCGAACCCCAAGGAGTTCGTCGAGTCCTGGGGAATCATCAAGACGGTCAACGTCGACCAGACCTCGGTCAGGCCGGACGGATCGGTGCTCGCGGTCGTCTCGATGCAAGAGCTCGACGGCAGCTGGCTGCGCATCGAACAGCTCTTCTGGCTCACCGACACCACCCAGCCGCGGATCGTCGGCACCGAGGTCCTTTCGGCGCAGAGGGGTTAGGCCGCACCCAACTGGTCTCGCCGTTCGCAGTCGAACGGTGACCGCTCGTCGCGAAAACTGGGTTCGGATCGTGAAAATTCCCCCGAAGGGGTTACATCTCGGGTCACGATTCGGTATCCATGACCCCGCCAGTGCGCGAACGCGAACTTGGAAGGGTGAACGAGCGGTGTCGATTGAGGACCATCGTCGGCGGCTGAACGGAACGGCAGAGTCGACCGGCCAGCTGTCCGTCGCCGAGCTGATCGCCCGCCGTGAGGCGGAGACCGTGGAAATCCCGGTGATCACCGACGACATCACCCCAGAGGCGTTCGAACCGACGATCAAGTTCAAGTCGGTCAAGGTGCCGGGCAGCAAGAAGAAGCAGCCCATGAAGGAGCTGCACATCACGGAGCTGCTGCGCCGTGAGGGCCGTTCCGACGACACGCAGCGCGGCGGGTTCACCGTCGGCAAGCTGGCCGTCGCGGCCAGCGGTGGCGTGGTCCTCTGCGGTTCCGTGGCCTTCGCCGCCTCCTCGTGGCTGTCCCCGACCGACGAGCGCCCGCTCGCCGAGGTGCGGTTCGACGAGCGCGCTCAGGCCCGTGGCGCCAGTGCCGGCACCGAAGGCGTCGTCAAGCTGCCGTCGAACAAGACGCAGCAGGAAGACGCCACCGAGACCCCGTCGGCCGACCCGACGACGGAGCAGACCCAGACGCGCGTCGCCCCGTACGTCCAGACCCAGCAGCCGAAGAGCCCCACGCAGCAGACGCAGACCCAGCAGCCGACGCAGCAGCCCACCTCGCAGACGCAGACGCCGTCCACGAGCACGCCGTCGTCGGAGACGAGCCAGCCGAGCACACCGCCGTCGAGCGAGACGCCTCCGCCGCCCAGCTCGTCCGCGAACCCGCCGAGCAGCAGCACCCCGCCCGCCTCGAACCCGCTGCCCACGCCGTCCAACCCGGTCGACGTCAGCGTGGACCTCGGCCTCCTCGACCCGGTGCTCAACACCGTGGGCGACACCGTCGGCGGCTTCGACTTCTTCGCACCGGTGAACTGAGGCACAACCCGGTAGCTCAGCAGCCGCCTGCGGCAGGGGTACCCTGTGCGGGCATTCCGGACGACCGCTGACTACCGCACGAGGAGCACGAGCGTGGGATCTGCTGCCGCAGCTGCAGTCTCGCTGTCGAGCACCCCTGAGGTGGTCGAGTGACGACGTCCGACGCCACCGACGGCCGTCTGATCGCCGATCGCTACCGCTTCCTCGACCGCATCGGCTCCGGCGCGATGGGCATCGTCTGGCGTGCCCACGACGAACGCCTCGGCCGCGAGGTCGCGATCAAGCAGCTGCTCCTGGCCCCCGGACTGGACGAGGCCGAGCAGGACGAGGCCATCCAGCGCGCCATGCGCGAGGGCCGCATCGCCGCCAAGCTGCACCACCCGAACGCCATCGCCGTGTACGACGTCGTCGAGGAAGACGGCGTCCCGTGCCTGGTCATGGAATACCTGCCGTCCTACAGCCTCGCCGACGCGCTGGCAGAGGGCGGGCCGATGGACCCGATCGAGGTCGCCTCCATCGGTGCCCAGTGCGCGGCGGCACTCGCGGCGGCCCACACGGCGGGCATCGTGCACCGCGACATCAAGCCCGGCAACGTGCTGATCGCCGAGAACGGCGTCGTCAAGATCACCGACTTCGGCATCTCGCGGGCCTCGGACGACATCACGGTCACCAAGACCGGCCTGATCGCCGGTACTCCCGCGTACCTCGCGCCGGAGATCGCGCGGGGCCAGGACCCGACGCCGGCCTCCGACGTCTACTCGCTCGGTTCGACGCTGTTCGCCGCCTTGGAGGGCGAACCGCCCTATGGAGTGAGCGAGAACACTCTCGGTGTTCTGCACGCTGTCGCGGCCGGGCGGATCAACCCTCCGACCGTCGACCACCCGCTCTCCGACACGCTGCTCTACCTGCTGAACTACGAGCCGGACGACCGGCCGACGATGCCGCAGGTGCGCGAGCTGATGATGGCCGTCGCGAACGGGCGTTCTCCGTCGTTCAGCGGCCTGGCCGCAGTCGCCGGGCCCGACCCGACGACAATGATCGAACCAGAGCGGACCCGCGTGGTCCGTCCGGCGACGCGGACCACCGCGCCGCCCCGCACGGCGCCACCGATGGTGCCCGCGGGCAGGCAGGACAACCGGCCGCTGGTGATCGCCGCGGTGGTTTTGGCTCTGTTGCTGGTGATCGGTGGTCTGCTGGTCGCGCTGGGCGTGTTCAACAAGGAGAAGGAAACGCCGAACGTTCCACCGGCTTCCTCTTCCTCGGTGGTGCCGACGACCACCACGACGCCTCAGGTGACGACGACCACGCCCGAGGCAACGACAACGAACGAAACGACGTCTACCACTACGACGACTACAACTACGACCACCACAACGACGACTACGACTACAACGACGACAACAACGAAGCCGCCGACCTCAACGACGACTTCGGCCACCACAACAACACCGGTGGTTCCGCCTCCGGGTGGCTGAGCGCGTTCTGTCGTAGATATCTCGTAAGGTGGGTACCCGCACCGTTGGGTGATCTGAACCCGAAGGTGTGACGAGCCGTTGAACAGAGAGCAAGTGACCGCACAGCGGGGAGCAACTGTGACCGACGATGGCCGATTGGTCGCTGGTCGCTACCGATTGAGCCAGCGGATCGGTAGCGGCGCCATGGGCGTCGTCTGGACCGCGCACGACGAACGTCTGCATCGCACCGTCGCGGTCAAGCAGCTGCTCTTGCAGCCCGGACTCGCCGAAGCCGACACGGACGAGGCGAAGAGACGGGCCATGCGCGAGGGCCGCATCGCCGCGCGGCTTCAGCACCCGCACGCGGTCGCCGTGTACGACGTGGCCGAGGACGACAGCCAGCCGTGGCTGATCATGGAGTACCTGCCGTCCAAGAGCCTGTCCGCGGTGCTTTCCGAGCGCGGCACGCTCCCGCCTCGCGACGTGGCGTCGATCGGCATGCAGGTCGCGTCCGCGCTGGCCGCCGCGCACAACGCCGGCATCGTGCACCGCGACATCAAGCCCGGCAACGTGCTGCTCGGCGACGACGGCACGGTCAAGATCACCGACTTCGGCATCTCCCGCGCGACCGGTGACGTCACCGTCACCGCGACGGGCATGCTCGCCGGCACGCCCGCCTACCTCGCGCCCGAGGTCGCCAAGGGCTACGACCCCGGTTCGCCGTCCGACGTGTTCTCCCTGGGCTCGACGCTGTACGCCGCGATCGAGGGCACGCCGCCGTTCGGCCTGAGCGAGAACACCATCGCGCTGCTGCACAAGGTGGCGTCCGGCAAGGTCGACCCGCCGCGCAACGCCGGCCCGATGACGGCGCTGCTGATGCGCCTGCTGCGGGCCGAGCCGGAAGACCGCCCGACCATGGCCGAGGCTCGTGACGCGCTCGCCGCCGTCGCGAACGGCCAGGCCGCTGCCGCCTTCACGCCGGCCGTGGTGGCGCCGACGCACCCGCCGTCGTGGCGCGGTTCCCCGATTCAGCAGCAGCCGCAGCAGCAGGCCGCCACGAGGGCCCTCACGCCCCAGCAGCCGCCCATCCCGTCCGCGACGCGCGTCGACCTGCACACGCCCCCTCGGGCCGTGCCGACGCAGCAGCAGCCGAACCACCGTCCGGCCGCCGCGCCCCAGTACTCGCAGCGCCCGAAGCCGTCCGCGCTGTCGTCGGTGTCGTCGAAGAGCAAGAAGTCGACCGTCTACACCGCGCTCGCCATCGTCGCGGCAGCGGTGATCGGCATCATGTTCGCGAGCATCATCTCGAACAACAACGACAAGGGCGGCACCGACAACAACGCGGGTGGCGACACCCAGATCCAGCAGACGAACGACAGCACGAAGCCGTCGACGCCGCAGAAGTCCTCCGGCAAGGCGGGGCAGTGGACGAGCCAGCCCACGCCCGACGACATGCGGGGCTTCCTGAACGACTACTTCAACACCGCTCCCAGCTCACCGGAAGAGGCCTGGAAGTTCGGCAACTCCAACTTCCAGGGCAGCTACCCCGGCGGCTACAGCGGGTTCCAGACGTTCTGGAGCGGGATGAAGGAAGCCAAGGTCCTCAACGCGGCCGAAAAAGAAGGCTTCTACTGGGAAGTCGACGTCGAGTACACCAAGAAGAACGGCACCAAGACCACGGAACGACGCGGCATCTCGTTCCAGTGGGCGAGCCCGAACTTCCTGCTGAGCAGCGACAAGTCGCTCGGCCCGGCAGCGTACTAGCTGGTCAGGAGGCCTTCGCGGCCTTCTCCAGCGCTTCCGCCAATGCGATGACGGCGGGGTTCCACGAGGCTTCCTCGCGGTAGACGACGTGAATGTGCCGCACCGGTTCGGGATTGCGCACCTTGCGCAGCACAACCCCAGGGTGCGCATATCCGAGACCGAGCCGCGGAATGATCGTGACGCCGAGTCCGGCGGCCACGAATCCCTGCGCGGTCGCGTAGTCGTCGCTTTCCACGGCGACCTTCGGTGAGAATCCGGCGCCCGCGCACGCGTTCTTCACGAGGTTCGAGCACGGGCCGGCGGCACTGCAGTCCGCGTCGATCCAGGGCTCGTCGCCCAGCTCGGCGAGGTCGATCACGCGCTTGCGGGCCAGGGCGTGGCCGCGGGGCAGGACGGCGAAGAACGGGTCGGCGAGCAGGTGCCGCGCGACCATGCCCAGTGGCGCGGGCTCGTCGGGCTCCAGGACGGTGATGGCGACGTCGGCCCGGCCCGCGGCGAGCTCCTCGAACGGGTCCTTCGGCTCAGTGAGCTTCAGGTCGAGCTCGACACCGGCGCGTTCGGCGCGGAAAGTGGCGACGGCAGGCGGCACAAGAGCGGCGCCGGCCGTGGCGAAGTAGCGGACGCGCAGGATGCCCGCGCAGCCGTTGCGCAACGCCGTGAGTGCGCTCTCCGCCTCGGCGAGCTGGTCGGCGAGGCGACCAGCGTGCTCGGTGAGCAGACGGCCGGCGGCGGTGGGCCTGATGCCCCTGCCGACGCGCTCCAGCAACGGCAGCCCTGCCTGCTTCTCCAGGCCCGCCACCTGTTGCGAGACGGCGGACGGGGTGTAGCCGAGGTTCGTCGCGGCCGCGGTGATGGAACCCGAGGTCACGACCGCTCTGAGCACCTGCATTCGACGCACGTCCAGCATGCCCCGACTTTACAGCGCTGCTTAACGGTTGTGCACAACAATTAAATTGTATTTACGGGTCGTGCGGCGCATCGTTGACACGTGAACCAACGCGGAACGTTGATCAGGATGGGCGTGCTCGCCCTGCTGTGGGGATCCAGCTTCCTGTGGATCAAGCTCGCGCTGGGGAGCCTCGCTCCTCTGCAGATCTCGCTCGTGCGGACGTTCTTCGGGGCGCTCGTGCTGGTCGTCGTGCTCACCACGGCGAGGATGTCGCTGCCGCGCGACAAGCGGATCTGGGGTCACATGTTCTTCGTGGCGATGTTCGGCAGCGTCGTCCCGTTCACGCTCTTCGCGTTCGGCGGCCAGACCGTCGACTCGGGCGTCTCCGGCGTCCTCAACTCGACGACACCGCTGTTCGCGCTGACCATCGGGCTCGCGCTGGGCACCGAGAAGATCAGCAACCTCGTGCGGATGCTCGGTCTCGGACTCGGCTTCGCGGGCGTGCTGCTGATCTTCGCGCCGTGGCAGCAGGCGAACAGCATCGCCAGCTGGGGCGCGGTGCTGTGCCTCCTGGGCGCCGCGAGCTACGCCATCGGCTACTCCTACGCGGGCCGTTACCTGGTCAACACGGGTGCGACCTCCACCCAGCTCGCCGCGATGCAGCTGACCACGGCGCTGGGCCTGCTGATCCTGGCCACGCCGTTCGGGGGTCTGCAGCCGCTGCACCTGCACTGGGTCGGCGTCGTCGCCGTGATCATCCTCGGCATCTTCGGCACCGGCGTCGCGTTCATCCTGAACTACCGCGTCATCTCCGACGAGGGAGCCACCACGGCGACTACGGTCGGTTACCTTCTGCCCGTGGTTTCGGTACTCCTTGGAGCGATCTTCCTCGGAGAGCAACTCAACGCAAGGGTCGTCGCAGGCATGCTCGTGGTGCTCCTGGGCGTCGCGTTGACCCGCAAGCGGCCCGTCCCGGCAGGTCAGGCCGTCTCACCAAACGAGACGCGCGACCTGGTCAAACGCTGAACGGTGAGACGCACGTCTCCCCCAATAGGATGGTTCCGAGACGAATCGCGTCCTTATCGAGCTGGTTGGCCGTCTCCTCTTTGTGAGCGGACATGGAGACCAGCCTGGGAAGGACATCGACATGAACAACGAGAACCTGAAGGTCACCACCCGGACGACTTTCCAACTGCTGGCACCCGGCGCGGCTCCCGCGCCGGTCGAGGCCGAGCTGGTCTACGACCCGGAAGACCCCTACGCGGTCGCCGTCGTGTTCCACACCGGCACCGGCCGCGTGGAGTGGATGTTCGCCCGCGATCTGCTGGCCGACGGCCTGCTGACGCCGTCAGGTGAGGGCGACATCCTGGTCCGCCCCGCGTCCGACGACCCGGAGCGCGTCCTGGTCGAGCTGAACGCGCCCACCGGGTTCGCCATCCTCAGCGCGGTCGCCGAGGACGTGGCGGCGTTCCTGGACAGCTCCTACGACGTCGTCCAGCCGGGCGAGGAGGACCTGTGGATCGACTTCGAACGGGAGCTGCAGAAGCTCGTGTCGACGATCGACTAGTCGCTCGCGTGTCTCAGGTGGTCTGACGGGCGCGGGACGAGGATGCCGGCAGGTGCGGGCAGCTCGTCACCGGAGACCACTCGCGGTGTTCGCCGTTGTGGGCAGCTTCGGCGAGGAACCGCGGCAGCGATGTTCCGGCTCACCAGGCACGTGTCCCCACCGGTCTGGAGCCGATGTGAGAGGGGCAGGCGCGGTGTTCGCCGTTGTGGGCAGCGACGGCAGGACGGGCGCCACTCGGTCGCGTTGGGGTGCGCGCCGGCGTAGTCGACGCACGTTGTGAGCGATTTGCACCACCCGTTGAGCGTGATCCGGCGAGGTCGCTCTCGGGCATTGATTAGTCTCGTGGTGTGACAACCACCATCGGGGGCCGCTACACGCTGCTCGAGCGCGTCGGCAGCGGAGCGATGGGGGTGGTCTGGCGGGCGCGGGACGAGGTGCTGGCGCGAGAGGTCGCGGTCAAGCAGCTCATCACCGGCGACCACCAGCGGGCCATGCGCGAGGCGCGCAACGCCGCCCGGTTGCACCACCCGCACGCGATCGCCGTTTTCGACGTCGTCGGGACCGATGACGAAGAGCCCTGGATCGTCATGGAGTACCTGCCGTCGCACAGCCTGTCCGCGCTCATCGCCGAGAGAGGGCCGATGAAGCCGGCTCAGGCGGCGAGCATCGGGGCGAAGGTCGCGTCGGCACTGGCCGCGGCGCACGCGGCGGGGATCGTCCACCGCGACATCAAGCCCGGCAACGTCCTGATCGGGCACGACGGCACTGTCAAGATCACCGACTTCGGCATCGCCAAGTCCGCTGGTGACGGCACGCTGACCGAGACCGGGATGATCTCCGGGACTCCTGCCTACCTCGCGCCGGAGGTGGCGAGAGGCGAGCAGCCCGACGAGGCGTCCGACGTGTTCTCGCTCGGGGCGACCATCTACACCGCCATCGAGGGCGAGTCGGTCTTCGGGCCCAGCGACAACAGCTTCGGGCTCATCTACCGGGCCGCGAGCGGGCAGCTGCGCGACGCGAAGAACGCG
>JAVXWK010000510.1:0-26280 GCA_032230575.1 Pseudonocardiales bacterium
AGGAGATCAACGAGTTCTACGGCCCGGACACCTACTTCGTCACGGCCATCGGGCTCTACCAGATCTGGTCCGGCCAGCACCAGAAGGCGCACAAGCCGCGGCACTACCAGGTGTGCGGCCAGGCCGGACCGCTCGGCTGGGAGATCCCGGCGGCCATCGGCGTGAAGAAGGCGCGGCCGGACGCCGAGGTCGTCGGCATCGTCGGCGACTACTCGTTCCAGTTCCTGGTGGAGGAGCTCGCGGTCGGTGCCCAGTACGACGTGCCGTTCGTGCTGATCATGCTGAACAACGAGTACCTCGGCCTGATCAGGATGGCCGTGGACCACGGTGGCTACGACATGAAGTACGAGGTCGACATCCACTACGACACCACCGGATCGGACTACGTCAAGATCATGGAGGCCTACGGGTGCTCGGGCATCCGGGTGGCCGATCCCGGCGAGATCCGCGGCTCGCTGGAGTGGGCGCGCAAGGAAGCCGATCGCACCTCCCGCCCCGTCCTTGTCGAGATCATGATCGAACGCGAGGGCAACACGGCGAACGGCACCTCGATCGCCGCGATGAAGGAATTCGAGCCGCTGCCGTGACTGAGCGTGATCGCACGCGGGGCGCTTTCGTACCGCAAGACAGTACGAAAGCGCCCCGCGTGCGGAAAAGCAGGGGTGTGATCGTCGTCGCGCCGGACAAGTTCAAGGGTTCGCTCACCGCCCCGCAGGTCGCTGCCGCCGTCGCGCGCGGCCTGCGGGAGGCGGCCCCGGACGTGGACGTGCGCCTCCTCCCGGTGGCGGACGGCGGCGACGGCACCGTCGACGCCGCCGTCGCCGCCGGGTTCCTGAAGGTGGGGCGCTGGGTCACCGGCCCGGTCGGCAAGCCGGTGCCCGCGTCCTTCGCCGTCAGGGGCACGACCGCCGTGGTCGAGGTGGCGTCGGCGGCCGGGCTCACCTTGCTGGACAAGCCCGCGCCGCTCGACGCCACCAGCTACGGCGTCGGCGAACTGCTGAAGGCCGCGCTGGACGTCGGCTGCACCACGATCGTGCTCGGGCTGGGCGGCAGCGCGTGCACGGACGGCGGCGCGGGAATGCTGGAGGCGCTCGCCAAGTCGTCGTTCTCCGGCGTCGACCTCGTGCTGGCGTCGGACGTGGACAACCCGCTGCTGGGTCCCACCGGCGCGGCCGCGGTCTACGGACCGCAGAAGGGTGCTTCACCCGAACAGGTCGAGATTCTCGAAGCGCGGCTTGAAGCTTTCGCGCAACGGGTGGGGCCGGAGTACGCATCACGGCCTGGTGCGGGTGCGGCGGGCGGAATCGGGTTCGCGGCGCTGGCGGTCCTCGGAGCGAGGTTCCGGCCCGGCATCGAGGTGGTGCTGGAACTGGCCGGGTTCGAAGAGGCCGTCCGGGACGCGCGTCTGGTGGTCACGGGCGAAGGATCACTGGACGCGCAGACCCGGCACGGCAAGGCACCGTTCGGCGTGGTCAGGGCCTCGGGCGACGTGCCGGTGGTCGCGGTGGCCGGCCAATGCTCGGTCGCCCCCGGTGAGCTGGGGCTCAAGGCCGCCTACGCGTTGCTGGACATCGAGCCGGACGTCGCGCGGTGCATGGCCCAGGCGGATTCGCTTCTGGGCGTTCTCGGCGGTCGCATCGCCCGCGACTGGGTGTCAGAGTGAGGGACATGGACCTGGTCTTCCGCGCCCGCAGGGTCATCACCCCTCAGGGCGAGATCGCGGCCGACGTCGGTGTCGTCAACGGCAAGATCGTCGCCGTCGAGCCGTTCATCGAGTCGCCGAACGTCGTGCACCTCGCGGACGACGAGGTGCTGCTGCCCGGCCTGGTCGACACCCACGTGCACGTCAACGATCCCGGCCGCAGCGAGTGGGAGGGCTTCGAGACCGCCACTCGCGCGGCCGCTGCGGGTGGCGTCACGACGATCATCGACATGCCGCTGAACAGCATCCCGCCGACGGTCGAGCTCGCCGCGCTGGAGATCAAGCGCAAGGCCGCGGCGAACGTGTCGGTGGACGTCGGGTTCTGGGGCGGGATCATCCCCGGCAACCAGGCCGACCTGAAGCCGCTGCACGAAGCCGGCGTGTTCGGCTTCAAGTGCTTCCTGCTGCACTCGGGCGTGGACGAGTTCCCGGCCGTGACCAAGGCCGAGCTCGAAGCGGCACTGCGAGAGTTGGCGACCCTCGACGCGCTGACGATCGTGCACGCCGAGGACGCGCACACGGTTCGTGAGTCGGAACCGGACTACGCGGGGTTTCTGGCTTCCCGTCCGCGCGAGGCCGAGAACCGGGCCATCGCAGATGTCGTCGAGCTGACCCGCAAGACCGGCGCACGGACGCACATCCTGCACCTGTCGTCGTCGGACGCGTTGCACATCATCGAGGGAGCGCACCGCGACCGGCTGCCCGTGACCGCCGAGACCTGCCCGCACTACCTCACGTTCACCGCCGAGGAGATCCACGACGGGCAGACGGAGTTCAAGTGCTGCCCGCCGATCCGTGAGGCGGAGAACCGCGAGGCGCTGTGGCAGGGGCTGCGCGAGGGCGTGATCGAGCTGGTCGTGAGCGATCACTCGCCGAGCACGGTGGAGCTGAAGGCAGGCGACTTCGCCACGGCGTGGGGCGGCATCGCGTCACTGCAGCTCGGTCTGCCCGCGGTGTGGACGGGGGCGCGCTCACGCGGCTTCCACCTCACCGACGTCGTCCGCTGGATGTCGACGCACCCGGCCCGTCAGGTCGGGTTGGAGAGCAAGGGCGCGATCGAGGTCGGCAAGGACGCGGACCTCGTGGTGTTCGCGCCGGAGCAGAGGTTCGTGGTGGACAAGAACGCACTCCACCACCGCAACCCGGTCACGCCCTATCACGGCAGGGAACTGCACGGCGTGGTCAGGCAAACCTGGTTGCGCGGCAAGGAAATCGGTCAGACGCAAGGCAAGTTGCTACGCAGAGGAGAAGCATGACGGAGTGGACCCGGCTGCCCGATCTCGCCTCGCGCGCGGTCGGGGGTGGTGTGGTGTGGGCGAACGACGAGCTGTTCGCCGAGCGGGAGAACCTGATCAAGCCCGCCGAGCCGGTCTACCAGATCTACACCTTCGGCCACAAAGGACAGATCTACGACGGCTGGGAGACCAGGCGGCGCCGGGAAGCGGGCGTCGACCAGGCGGTGATCCGGCTCGGCATGCCCGGCGTGGTCAAGGGGATCGTCGTCGACACGGCGTTCTTCAAGGGCAACTACCCGCCGTTCTGCTGGGTCGAGGGCGCACAGGCCGAGGGCTACCCGACGGCGGGCGAGATCACCGAGTGGTTCCCGCTGGTCGAACGGTCGGCGTTGAAGGGCGACGAGAAGCACCACTTCGACGTCGCCGAAGGTCGCCGCGTCACGCACGTCCGGCTCACGATCGACCCGGACGGCGGCGTCGCCCGGTTGCGCGTGCACGGCGAACCCGTCGCCGACCCGCGTCTGCTCATCCCCGGCGTCGACCTGGCCGCGTTGGAGAACGGTGCGGTCGTCACGGGGTGCAGCAACATGTTCTACAGCTCGCCCAACAACCTCATCGCCCCTGGCCAGGCCACGGTCATGGGCGAGGGCTGGGAGACCGCGCGGCGCAGGGACGACGGCAACGACTGGGTTTCGGTGAAGCTCGCCGCGCCCGGTGTCGTGCAGCTGGTCGAGCTCGACACCAGCCACTTCAAGGGCAACGCGCCGGGCTGGGCGTCGGTGAGCGGCTGCGACGAGCGCAAGGACCCGGACGCCTGGTTCGACGTCCTGCCGCGCACCCGGCTGCAGCCCGACACGCGGCACCGGTTCGTCGTGGACGGGGTGGAGGCGACGCACGTCCGGCTCGACATCTACCCCGACGGCGGCATGGCGCGGCTGCGAGTACTAGGTACCCCTACGAACGATGGGTCAGCACACCTACGATCGTTGTGGGCCAAAAGTGGTAGCTGAGGGTGGTTGTCAGACTACGGTCTGATATTTCTCCCTACCTCGGTCGGTTGTCGGCGTCACACGACCGCTGAGAGCGTTTCCTCCCGGAGTGCTTGGGGATCTAGGGAGGAAATCCATGCAACCGATCATGCGCGTCTTCGGGGCCGCGCTCGCGAGTTCCGCTTTGGTGCTGGGAAGTTCGTCGCTCGCGTTCGCGGCTCCTGAGTCGCAGCAGCAGGAGTACGAGGTCGGCGCGATCGACTGGAAGCCGTGCGCCGAGGTGCCGGCGGTCGACTGCGGCTTCCTGGAGCTGCCGGTCGACTACGCCAAGCCGAACGGGGAGAAGTTCCAGCTGGCCGTCTCGCGCCGCAAGGCGAACGACCAGGCCGGGAGAATCGGCGCGATGGTCATCAACCCCGGTGGCCCTGGCGGTTCCGGCGTCAACTTCTCGTTCGGCGCCGACCGCTACTTCAGCAAGGAGATCGTCGACAAGTTCGACGTCATCGGGTTCGACCCGCGTGGCGTCGCCCGCACCGCGCCGATCAAGTGCTCGGCGGACCTGCTGGCCAAGTCGCCTTCGGACTACCCGAAGACGGCGGCCGAGTTCGACAAGCTGGTGGCGTTCAACAAGGAGCTGCGGGCGGACTGCCGCCAGCAGACCGGCGCGATCTTCGACCACGCCTCGACCGCCGAGGTGGCGCAGGACATCGACTCCATCCGTCGCGCGCTGGGTGAGAAGAAGATCAATTACTACGGCGTCTCGTACGGCACGATCATGGGACAGCACTACGCGGAGCGGTTCGGCAAGAACATCCGCGCCATGATCATCGACTCGAACATGGACCACAGCCTCGGCACGTGGAAGTTCGTCGAGACCGAGGCGCGTGGCGCGGAGGACGTGTTCGACGAGTGGGTCAAGTGGAGCGACCGCGACGCCTCGTCGCCGTTCCACGGCAAGGATCTCCGCAAGATCTGGAAGGACCTGCTCGCCAGGGCCGACCGCGGTGAGATCAAGGACAACGGTCGTGTCGTGACCGCCGAGGAGCTCGGTGGCAGCGTGGTGGGCATGGCGTACGGCCCGGCGTGGAAGCAGTTCGCGGACTTCATCGCGCAGCTCATCGCGGGCAACCCGGTGTCGTCGAAGCTCGCTGTCGAGACGCGGCCGAACCCGTTCCCCGGCATCTTCTGCAACGACTACAACCTGCGCGTCAGCTCGTGGGGCGAGTACCAGGCGCTCAACGCGATGGAGAACCGCGTCGCGCCGAACACGCGCGGCTCGTCGCTCGGTCACGGCGCCACGATGGGCTGTGTCGGGTTCCCCAAGGCCACGAACCCGCAGCGGCCGTTGAAGATCGCCAAGGGCTCGCCGAAGATCCTGATGACCAACGCCAAGCACGACCCGGCGACGGTCTACGAGTGGGCGGTCAACGCGCACCGGCAGTCCCGTGACGCGACGGTCTTCGTGACCTACGAAGGCTGGGGCCACGGCGTGTACGACCGCAGCGAGTGCACGTTGAAGATCAACAACGAGTACCTGGTCGGTCTGAAGCTGCCGCGCAACGGCACTTCGTGCGCGGCGGTCGAACCCGCGCCGGAGACGCTGGTGCAGTCGGCCAAGCCGCAGATCGCCGGCCCGTTCTAGTTCGGTGATCGATGAGGGGAGCTTTCATCAACCTCAGGTTGATGAAAGCTCCCCTCATCGCACAGCTGAGCCGTGGCGAACGTCGAAAAGGTGACTGCGAGCAACCCGATCGCGAACGCCCGCATTCGCCGACGGTAACCAGTCCTGCGCGGTGAGGTGGCCGAATCGAGACCGTGAACCCTGCGAAACGCGGACGTAACAAGGTGCGCCCGACAGTTCACCTCCGCGAAACGTTCCACGTAAGCGCGTGAAACAGGACATCCCGATGCTCCCTGCAACCGACGTGCAGTGGAGGTCGCAGTGAACACAGGTGACACGGCCTGGGTGCTGATCAGCGCAGCGCTGGTCATGCTCATGACGCCGGGCCTGGCCTTCTTCTACGGGGGCATGGTCCGATCCAAGAGCGTCCTGAACATGCTCATGATGAGCTTCATTTCCCTGGCCGTGGTCAGCATCCTGTGGGTGCTGTACGGCTACAGCCTCGCCTTCGGCAACGACGTCGGCGCCGGCCTGCTGGGCAACTTCGACAACATCGGGCTGAAGGGCATCCTGGGCACGCTGAGCGGTCCGGCGGACCACCAGTTCCCGACGATGGCCTTCGTGATGTTCCAGCTGATGTTCGCGATCATCACGCCCGCCCTGATCTCCGGTGCCATCGCGGACCGGGCGAAGTTCTGGGGCTGGACGCTGTTCATCGGCCTGTGGGTGACGATCGTGTACTTCCCGGTCGCGCACTGGGTCTTCGCCTTCTCCAGTGCTGACGGTTCCGTGGTCGGCGGCTGGATCGCGAACAACCTGAAGGCCCTCGACTTCGCCGGTGGTACCGCGGTCCACATCAACGCCGGTGCCGCGGGCCTCGCGGTCGCGCTGGTGCTCGGCAAGCGCAGGGGCTGGCCGAAGGAGCCGATGCGGCCGCACAACCTGCCGTTCGTGCTGCTCGGTGCCGCTCTGCTGTGGTTCGGCTGGTACGGCTTCAACGCCGGTTCGGCGCTGGGTGCCAACGAGACCGCCGCCGTCGCGTTCGCCACGACCACCATCGCCACCGCCGCCGCCGTTCTCGGCTGGCTGCTCGTCGAGCAGTTCCGCGACGGCAAGCCGACCACCCTGGGTGCGGCGTCCGGTGCGGTCGCCGGCCTCGTCGCGATCACGCCCGCCTGTGCGTTCGTCAGCCCGCTCGGTGCCATCGCGATCGGCGTGATCGCCGGTGCGCTGTGCAGCCTCGCCGTCGGCCTCAAGTTCCGCTTCGGCTACGACGACTCGCTGGACGTCGTCGGCGTCCACCTGGTCGGCGGTCTCGTCGGTACGCTGCTGATCGGCTTCTTCGGCACCACCAGCGTCAACTCCGCCGGCGCGGACGGCCTGTTCTACGGCGGCGGGTTCGGCCTCCTGGGCAGGCAGGCGATCGCGGCCCTCGCGGTGCTCGCCTTCTCGTTCGTCCTCACGTTCGTCATCGCCTTCGTGGTGAACAAGACGGTCGGCTTCCGCGTCGACGAAGAGGCCGAGGTCGCCGGTATCGACGAGGCGGAGCACGCCGAGTCGGCCTACGAGTTCGGCGCGTTCTCCAGCGCTCGCGGTGCGAACAAGGGCAGTGTGACCGCGGGCGCGACCGCGGTTCTCGAGGGGAGCAACAAGAAATGAAGCTGGTCACCGCGATCATCAAGCCGTTCACGCTCGACGACGTGAAGAGCTCCCTGGAACAGCTCGGGGTGCTGGGCATGACCGTCAGCGAGGTGCAGGGCTACGGCCGCCAGAAGGGCCACACCGAGGTCTACCGGGGCGCCGAGTACTCCGTGGACTTCGTACCCAAGATCAAGATCGAGGTCGTCATCGACGACAACCAGGTCGACAAGGTGCTCGAAGCGGTGGTCGAGGCCGCACGCACCGGCAAGATCGGCGACGGCAAGGTCTGGGTGACTCCGGTCGACACAGTTGTCCGTGTGCGCACGGGTGAACGTGGATCGGATGCGCTGTAACTAGTTTTGGGGAGACGGCCCGTGGAGAACAACGAAACGGCCGTCGTCACGGCTGACGACCTGGTGCGAGCACGCGAAAGGCTGCTCGTGCCAGGTCGTCGTCGCTTGGCCGCCGAGCCTCTGCGCGAAGCACTCGTGGATCTGCACGAGTTCTGGTTGACCAAACACGCGGGGGGAGCGGGGATATCCGGATCGGGTATCGCGCTCGTGGCGGTCGGTGGGCTGGGGCGGCGCGAGCTCGTGCCCTACTCCGACCTCGACCTGGTGCTGGTGCACAACGGCGTCAAGAACATCGACGAGATCGCCGAGAAGCTCTGGTACCCGCTGTGGAACTCCGGCATCGGGCTCGACCACTCGGTCCGCACGGTCGGTGAGGCTCTGCGGGTCGCCGCGGGAGATCTGCGGACCGCGCTGGGGCTGCTGGACATCCGGCACATCGCGGGTGACCAGGAGGTCACCCAGAAGCTGGCGGACGGCTCGAAGCAGGCGTGGCGCGGCAACGTCCGGAACCGGCTGGACGAGATTGCCGAGTCGTCGCAGAAGCGCTGGGGTCGCAGCGGGGAGATCGCTCATCGCGTCGAACCCGACCTGAAGCACGGGCGTGGCGGGTTGCGCGACCTGACCATCCTGGACGCGCTTTCGCTGGCACAGCTCGTGGATCGGCCCTCTGCCGACGTCGGCGAGGCGCGCAGGCTGTTGTTGGACGTGCGCACCGAACTTCGCCGTGTCGCCCGGAAACCTCGCGATGTGCTGCGGGCGCAGGACGGTGACGAGGTGGCCGCCGCTCTCGGTTTGGCCGACCGGTTTGCCTTGGCCCGTTCGCTTTCCTCTGCCGCACGGACGGTCGTCTACGCGTTCGACGTGGCGACGCGCGCGGCTCGTGCTGCCGCGCCGAAACGCGGGCTCGGAGCGTTCCTGCGAGGACAGCCGCCGCGGCGCCCGTTGGACGAAGGCGTTGTGCTGCACGGATCTGAGGTGTCGCTTGCCCGTGACGCGATTCCCAGCCGTGATCCCGCGCTTTTGTTGCGCGTGGCCACGGCGGCGGCGCGCTCGAAGCACCCGATCGCCTCGGGAACGTTGACTCGGCTGGCCGACTCGGCGCCGGAACTGCGTCAGCCGTGGCCGCGCGAGGCCCGTGAGGAGCTGCTGGCGTTGCTGGGCAGCGGAAGCGGGCTCGTCGACGTCGTGGAAGCGTTGGACCGCACGGGGTTGTGGGGCCGGTTGTTCCCCGAGTGGGGTGCTGTCCGGGATCTTCCGCCACGCGACGCCGCGCACATGTGGACGGTCGACCGGCATCTCGTCCAGACCGTCGCGCACGCGGCACGGCTGGCGACGACGGTGGCGCGGCCGGATCTGTTGCTGCTGGGCGCGTTGATCCACGACATCGGCAAGGGGCGGCAGCAGGACCACTCGGAGGTGGGCGCCGCTCTCGCGACCCAGATCGGTGAGCGGATCGGGTTGTGGCCGCAGGACGTCGAGACGTTGTCCGCGATGGTTCGGCACCATCTTCTGTTGCCGCACACCGCGACACGGCGTGACGTCGAGGACGAGGCGACCGTGCACCGGGTCGTCGAGACGCTCGGTGGCGACGCGGTTCTGCTTGAGTTGTTGTACGCGCTGGCCGAGTCTGATTCCATCGCGACCGGACCGGGTGTGTGGACGGACTGGAAGGCCGCGCTGATGGCCGACCTGGTCGCGCGCTGCCGCAAGGCGATGGCCGGAGAGGCGTTGCCCAAGCCGGAACCGCTCGACCCTGCGCACGTGGCGATGGCGGAACGTGTTGCGGCGTCGGGGAAACCGGACGTGTTGCTGGAGAAGCAGGACCACGCGGCGATCGTGACCGTGCTCGCGCCGGACCGGCCGGGCATGCTGTCCAAGGCCGCGGGCGTGCTGGCGTTGAACTCGCTGGAGGTCCACGCGGCGACGTTGCGCTCGCACGGCGGCGCGACGGTCGACGCGTTCACGGTGTCTCCGCGGTTCGGCTCACTGCCGGACGCCTCACTGCTGCGCGAACAGCTGTCGCGGGCGATCGAGGGCTCGTTGCCGCTGGCCGAGAAGCTCGCCGCGAAGGAACGCGACTACGGCGGTCCGCCGGTCGACCCGCCGCCCGCCCGCGTGCTCTGGTTCGACGACGAGGCGACCGGCGCGGTGGTGCTGGAGCTGCGTGCGGCCGACCGGATCGGGCTGCTGCACCACATTGCCGGCGCGTTGGAGCAGTGCGGGGTCGACGTGCGGTGGGCGCGCGTCTCCACGTTGGGCGCGACGGTCGTGGACTCGTTCAGCATCGCGGCGACGGATCTGGATCGGAAGCGGATCGAACGGGCGGTGCTCGACGCGGCCAGGTAGCAGTTGAGTAGCTCTACGCACAACCACTCGGGGTGCTCACGCTCCTTCGAGCTTCAGGAACCCTGCAGTCTTGTGGTGTCCGGAAAGTGTCCTCGAGGGGTGGAACACTTTCTGGACGGGTAGATCCGGCCGGGGCAGGCCGGTGGTGATCATTCGCGACGCCGGGGGAGGCACCGTGCAATCTCACCGCCGGACGCTCCGGCCGGTGTTTCCCCATAGGCGCCAACGGGCTTGGGAGGGCCTCGGTGCGCAGATCCGTTCTCCGGCGCTGACAACGAGACAGCTTGCTGGACAACGGCGGCACGACGCGGGCAGGGTGGCGGGTAAGGGATTCGCGAAGCTGGGGGTTGCATCGTGAAGAACAAACTGTCATTGGCGTGCCTCGTGGCCGCCGTTGTCACTTTCACCGTGCCTGTCGCGCACGCCGCTGTGGGTGTCGAGGACCTCGGCACGTTGCCGGGCGACGATCGCAGCACCGCGCAGGACATCAACGAAGGCGGCGCCATCGCCGGGGTTTCGATGGGCGCCGGAGTCTCGCAGCATGCGGTCCGCTGGGATCCCGGCGCCGCGATCAAGAGGTTGAACGACCTCGGTTCCGACACCTGGGCCGCGGCGATCAACAGCCAGCGCGTCGTCGTCGGCTACGCGGTCGACTCCGCCAACCGCACCCAACCGGCGCGCTGGGACTTCAGCGGCTCGCTGACGGTGCTGACCACGCCGGGCGCGACCAGCGGGGTCGCCTACGACGTCAACGACTCCGGTTCGGTCACCGGAAGCGCGGTGATCAACGGCGTCAGCCACGCGGTCGTCTGGGACAGCGCCGGAGTCGCCACCGATCTCGGTGAGGGTTCCGGCCGCTACATCACGTCGTCCGGCACGGTGATCGGCTACTCGGGCGACCAGCCGGCACGGTGGTCCAGCGGTCTGTACGTGTACGACAACCACGGCGCGATGTTGTCCGGCCACAACGAGGCCGCCGACGCCGTGGGCACCTCGGGCGGCGAAGGCGTGCTCTGGCTCGGCCGCCGGCGTTCCTTGCTGGGCGCGGGCACCAGTCCGCGCGACATCTCCGACAACGGCTGGGCAGTCGGCGTCTCCGGTTCGCAGGCCGTCCGCTGGGAGGCGTCCGAGTTCACCACCGCGCAGCCGCTCGCCCCGGCCCCGTCCACGGCGCAGGAGGTCAACAACGCCGGTGTGGTCGCGGGCACAGCGGGTTCCTGGGCTGTGACGTGGAACTCCGCCGGCGTGCAGACCGCGTTGCCTGTGCTCCCCGGATCGGCCCGCAGCACTGTGTCGGACCTGGCCGAGAACGGCCAGGTCATCGGCGTCGCAGGTTTCGCGGACGGCACCTACCGGGCAGTCGTGTGGCGCTGAAAGCTGTGCATTTCACCTGAATTCGGACCAAACTGAACGAGAAGGAAGGTCAACACGTCTTTTAGGACATGACCGCCGTGTTGAACACGCAGACCACCGCCGTCCGGGTGAAACCGCGCTCGCTCGTCGTCCTCGCCGGCATCCCCGGCGCGGGCAAGACGACGCTGCTCACCCGCCTCGACGCGGACGAACCGGTCACCGTGCTCGACTCCGACCAGGTCCGCATGTGGCTCGAACCGCGCGTGCCGCTGCCGTACAAGTACTGGCGCGTCTTCGTGCACCTCACACACCGGCTGCGGGTGTTCTGGTCAGCGCTCTTCTGCGCCGGACTGCTGGTCGTGCACGAGCCGTCCACCCGTCCCGGCACGCGTTTCATGCTCGTCCTGGCCGGCGTGCTGTCGGGGCGCTCCCGCCACTTCCTGTGGCTGGACGCCTCGGCGGCCCAGGCCCTGGACGGCCAGATCGCCCGCCGCCGCGTCGTCCGCACGCACGCTTTCGAGCGGCACGTCCGCCGCGGCACCTCCATGCGTTCCCAGTTCGAGGCGGGCTGGGTGCCGTTCGGCTTCAGCGGCGTGACGCTGCTCACCCGTGCGGGAACCTCGGGTGGTCTGCGCATCATGGTGTCGTGATCAAGGCTGTCCTCTTCGACTTCGCTGGAACCCTGTTCGGGCGTCCCAGCACCCGCTGGCTCTCGCCGCCGCATCTCTCCGTGCTGCGCGCGCCGGCCCCGTACGTGGCTCGCATGAACGCTGCCGAGCGCGCGGTGTGGGACGCCCGCGACCTGACGCCGCTGGCCAACCGGTCGGCCTACTGGACCCTGTTCCGCCTGGCCGGCCTCACGATGCCGGACGCCTTGTTCCAGCGCCTGCACGATCCGGCGTTCTGGCTGCCCTACTCCGATGCCGCCGCTGCCCTGGCTGCCGCGCGGCCGTTGAAGGTCGGGGTGCTCAGCAACATCTCGTGGGACATCCGGTCGGTGTTCTCCCGCGAGTCGCTGGCCGTGGACGCCTTCGCGTTGTCGTTCGAGATCGGGGTGTCGAAGCCTTCTGCCCGGGCGTTCGAGGCGGCTTGCGTGCGTCTCGACGTTGATCCGTCCGAGTGCTTGTACGTCGGCGACGACCCGGTTTCGGACGGCGCGGCGGTGGCGGCGGGGTTGCGGTTCGCGCAGATCGCGACTGCTCCGGTCGGACGCCGTGAACCGGTGCTCCTGGAGGCCCTTGCGAGCCACGGGATCGGGTGAAGGCGCGGTTAGCTAGTCTGGACGACGTGTTCTCCACGCTTTCCGACCGGCTGACCACGGTTCTCCAGGGCCTTCGCGGCAAGGGGCGGCTCAGCGACGCCGACATCGACGCCACCGCGCGCGAGATCAGGGTCGCCCTGCTCGAGGCCGACGTCGCGCTGCCCGTTGTGCGCAACTTCATCGCCAAGGTGAAGGAGCGGGCCAAGGGCTCCGAGGTCCACCAGGCGCTGAACCCGGCGCAGCAGGTCGTGAAGAGCGTCAACGAGGAGCTCGTCAACGTCCTCGGCGGCGAGACTCGCAGGCTGAACCTCGCCAAGAACCCGCCGTCGGTGATCATGCTGGCGGGTCTGCAGGGTGCCGGTAAGACGACGCTCGCGGGCAAGCTCGCCAGGTGGCTGAAGGGGCAGGGCCACACGCCGCTGCTCGTCGCGGCCGACCTGCAGCGCCCGAACGCCGTCACGCAGCTCCAGGTCGTCGGTGAGCGCGCGGGCGTGCCCGTCTTCGCTCCCGAGCCCGGCAACGGCGTCGGCGACCCGGTCGAGGTGTCGCGGCGCGGCATCGAGGAAGCCAAGGCCAGGCAGCACGACATCGTTCTCGTCGACACGGCCGGCCGGCTCGGTGTCGACGAGGAGATGATGCAGCAGGCCATCGACATCCGGGCCGCGGTGAACCCGGACGAGATCCTGTTCGTGGTCGACGCGATGGTCGGTCAGGACGCGATCAACACGGCCACGGCCTTCCGCGACGGCGTCGGGTTCACCGGCGTCGTGCTGACCAAGCTCGACGGCGACGCCCGCGGTGGTGCCGCGCTGTCGGTCCGCGAGGTCACCGGCCAGCCGATCCTCTTCGCGTCCAACGGCGAGAAGCTCGAGGACTTCGACGTCTTCCACCCGGACCGGATGGCCTCGCGCATCCTCGGCATGGGCGACGTCCTCACGCTGATCGAGCAGGCCGAGCAGCACTTCGACCAGGAGCAGGCCGAGAAGGCCGCCGCGAAGCTGCACACCGGCCAGTTGACGCTCGAGGACTTCCTCGAGCAGATGCTCGCGATCCGCAAGATGGGCCCGATCGCGAACCTGCTCGGCATGCTCCCCGGCGCCGGGCAGATGAAGGACCAGCTGGGGATGCTGGACGAGAAGCACCTCGACCGCATCCAGGCGATCATCCGCGGCATGACCCCGGCGGAGCGCGACGACCCGAAGATCATCAACGGCTCCCGCCGGCTGCGCATCGCGAACGGTTCGGGCGTCAAGGTCAGCGACGTCAACGACCTGGTCAACCGCTTCTTCGAGGCCCGCAAGATGATGGCGTCGATGGCCGGCCGGATGGGCTTCGGCGGTGGCGGCAGCAAGACCCGCAAGGGCAAGAAGGGGAAGAAGGGCAAGGGCGGACGCGGCCCGACGCCCCCGAAGATCAAGGGCGGCTTCCCCGCCGGCATGTTCCCCGGTGGCATGCCCGGCATGCCTCCCGGCGGGATCCCCGGCATGCCTCCCGGCGGCGGTCTGCCGGACCTCGGTGGCGCCATGAACGAGCTCCCTCCCGGCTTCGACCCGTCGAAGTTCAAGTTCGACGGCGACGACAACAAGAAGTGACCATGCACCTGCGCGGTGTCGTCCTCCCGGACGGCGAGCCGCGAGACCTGTGGGTGGTCAACGGCCGTGTGCGCACCCAGCCGGTGCCGGGCGCGCAGACCGTGGTCGACGGCGGGTTCCTGGTTCCGGGCCTGGTCGACGCGCACTGCCACGTCGGCCTGGGTCCGCAGGGTGGGGTGGAGCTGTCCGAGGCCGTCGAGCAGGCCGTCACGGACCGCGACGCGGGCACGTTGCTGATTCGCGACTGCGGCTCGCCGATCGACACCACGCCGTTGCAGGAGCGCCTCGACCTGCCGCGAATCATCCGATCAGGCCGGCACATCGCCCGCCCGAAGCGCTACATCCCGTACATCGGCGTGGAGATCGAGTCGGATCTGCCTTCGGCCGTTGCCGAGCAGGTCGCGTACGGCGACGGCTGGGTGAAGCTCGTCGGCGACTGGATCGACCGCGGCGTCGGAGATCTCGCTCCACTGTGGACGGATGACGAACTGGCTCAGGCGATCAAGGTCGCGCACGACGCCGGTGCTCGCGTGACGGCTCACGTGTTCGGCGAGGACGCGTTGCCCGGCCTGATCAACGCGGGCATCGACTGCATCGAGCACGGCACCGGCCTGACCGGCGACACGATCTCGCTGATGGCCGCGCAGGGCACCGCGCTGGTCCCGACGTTGATCAACATCGAGACGTTCCCGGGCATCGCGGACAAGGCGAGCAAGTACCCCGCGTACGCCGACCACATGCGCGAGCTGCACGCCCGCGTCTCGGCCACCGTGTCGTCGGCGATCGAGGCGGGCGTGCCGGTCTACGCGGGCACCGACGCGGGCGGCGGCATCCAGCACGGCCGCATCGTCGACGAGATCGCCGCGCTGCACCGCGTGGGCATGAGCACGACCGACGCGATCGGCGCCGCGTCGTGGAACGCCCGCTCGTGGCTGGGCTTCCCGTCGCTGACCGAAGGCGCGGCCGCGGACATCGTGGTCTACGACGAGGATCCACGTCTCGACCTCGACGTCCTGCGGTCGCCGCGCATGATCATGCTCAGGGGCAGGATCCACTAGCCCTCGAAGTTCGCCATCATTCCGGGCTGGTACGAACCGCCCTTCTGGTGCGTGATCACGGCCATCCGGTTGGCCGCGTTGATGAGCCCGATCAGGCACACCAGCGCTGCCGTTTCCTCGTCGTTGTAGTGCTTGCGCAGGTTCGCCCAGGTCTCGTCACTCACGCCCTCGCGCGTCAGCACCGTGCCTTCCTCGGCGAACGCCAGCGCGGCCTGCTCGGCCTCGGTGAACACGGTGGTCTCGCGCCACCCGGCCACCAGGTGCAGCCGCAGCGGGTCCTCGCCGGCGGCGACAGCCTCCTTGACGTGCATGTCGATGCAGAAGCCGCAGCCGTTCAGCTGGCTGGCCCGCAGGTTGACCAGCTCGGCCGTGGTCTTCGGCAGCGGCGACTGCTGCAGCGCCATGCCCAGCCCGGCGAACCGCTTGCCGATCTTGGTGCCGGTCTCGGTGCCGAAGAGGTCGAAGCGGGGTTCCATGATGTGCTCCTTCGTGGTTTCGCTTGAACGACCACGAGATGCCGGTGCCCCGAGCTTTGTGACTGTGACCCGTGCCACTGTCACAAACCGCGGCCGGATGGTGTCTTGTGTCCATGGACGCCGCCACCGACACGTTCGTCAGCCACCGCAACCTGCTCTTCACGATCGCCTACGAGATGCTCGGCTCCGCGGCCGACGCCGAGGACGTGCTGCAGGAGACGTGGCTTCGATGGGCGGGCGTGGACTTGGGAGTCGTCGAGAACCACCGCGCCTACCTGGTCCGCATCGTGACCCGCCAGGCGTTGTCGAGGCTGCGAACGCTGGGCCGCCGCAAGGAGTCCTATGTCGGCTCGTGGCTGCCCGAACCGCTGCTGACCACCCCGGACGTCGCCGAGGACGTCGAACTGGCCGACAGCGTCTCGATGGCGATGATGCTGGTCCTGGAAACCCTGACCCCGACCGAACGGGCGGTCTTCGTCCTGCGCGAGGTCTTCGGCCTGGACTACGACGAGATCTCTCTCGCCGTGGACAAGACCCCGGCAGCCGTCCGCCAGATCGCCCACCGGGCCCGCTCACACGTGGCCGCCCGCCGCCCGCGAGGCCGTGTCTCCGCCGCCGCGACCCGCGAAGCCCTGACCGCGTTCCAGCGCGCGATCGAAACCGGCGACCTGCAGGGACTCCTCGACCTGCTCGCGCCGGACGTCGTGTTCCTCGGCGACGGTGGCGGCGTGAAGCAGGCAGTGGCGCGCCCGGTGTCCGGGTCGGACAAGGTCGCCCGCATGCTCCTCGGTGGCCTGGCCAAGGCCACCGGATGGGCGACGGAGCCGGCTCACGTCAACGGCCACCCGGCGCTGATCTTCAAGTTCGACGGCGAGCTCGACACCGTGGTCGCTCTGCGTATCGACGACGGCCTGGTCACGGGCCTGTACGCGGTGCGCAACCCGGCGAAGCTCTCGCACATGGAGCAGGAGACCGCGCTGCGCCGCTGACGGGCTCGGCTCTGATGCGGCCGTGGGGTCGCTACGCGCGCATTCCACCCCGTGCGCTCATGTGGTGCCTGCGCGCGCATTCCCGGACTCGTTGCCCGCTGGACGCGAGTTGCACCAACCGGCCCGCTCGGAGCGTTCTTGTTCGGTCCGCGGCGTCGCCACGCGCGCGCATTCCCGCCCGCCGCACCAGCTGCCCGCCGCACGCGACCTTCATCAACACCGGCACGCCGCCGAGGTTTAGTCGCAGCCTCTGTCTGCCGATCCGTTCACCAGGAGAAGGACATCCGGCGGGGACCCGATCTGACCATCTTTTGGCCAGATGCTTGGCCCGGTTTCCGTCGGTGCCGCACAGTAGCCTCGGATTCGGGGGCGGCAACGTCCCCCAAGGGGGATCGCGGTCCCCACTCCAAGCGTATCGCGAGGCACCGACAGTGCATCGGTGCTTCAGAAGCCGTCGATCGCGAGGTGAGCTGACCATGAGGGTGCCACTGCCAGCTGTTCATTCGCAGGTAGCCGCGGCGTGACTAGATTGCAGAGCGTGAGTGAGCCGGAGTCCCCGAAGCCGAACCGGGGCTTCATCGAGAGCGTGCGCGACATCAGCCGCAACCCGGAGCCGGCGCGCGTCGGCCAGCGCTGGGGGTTCGGCGCCTTCATCCTGGTGGAGGCCGTCTTCATCCTGAGCGCCGTGTTCATCACGGCCGTCGGCAAGAGCTTCGGCGCGGATCTCGTGAACTCGACCTCGCTCGTGCTGATCGGGTCGCTCGTGCCGATCGTCCTCGCGGCCGGGCTCGCCATCGGCATCACGTACGTCCGCGGCAACGGCCCGGTGGTGGACCTGCGCCTGAGCATGACCAAGGAGGACATCGCCACCGGGCTCAAGATCGGCCTCGGCGGGCTCGTCCTCACCCTGCTCGCGGCCAAGCTCTGGGCCAGCGTCGTCGGCGAGGAGAACGCCACGAGCGCGGTCGGCGAGCTGTTCAGCGACGCGAACCTGCCGCTGTCGGCCGCCATCACGATGTTTCTCTACATGAGCTTCATCGGGCCGATCTGCGAGGAGATCATCTTCCGCGGCCTGCTCTGGGGCGCCGTCGAACGCCAGGGCTGGAGCAGGTGGGCCGCGTTCGTGCTCACCACGGTGATCTTCGCGGTCAGCCACCTCGAACCCCACCGCACGTGGCTGCTGCTCGTGATCGCCATCCCCATCGGCATCGCCCGCCTGGTCACCCGCCGGCTCGGGGCGAGCATCGTGGTGCACGTGATGAACAACTTCCTCCCCGGCCTCACCCTCCTGCTCGTGTCCGTCGGGGTCATGTGATGGACCTGAACAGCGACCTCGGCGAGGGCTTCGGAATCTGGAAGCTCGGCGACGACACAGCGCTCCTGGGCATCATCACCAGCGCGAACGTCGCGTGCGGCTTCCACGCCGGCGACCCGTCGACCATGCGCAAGGTGTGCGAGGAGGCCGCGAAGAACGGCGTCAGGATCGGCGCGCAGGTGAGCTACCGCGACCTCGCCGGGTTCGGGCGCAGGTTCATCGACGCCGACCCCACGGAGCTCGCCGACGAAGTCCTGTACCAAATCGGCGCGCTCGACGCGTGCGCACGAGCAGCAGGCACCGAGGTCGTCTACGTGAAGCCGCACGGCGCTCTCTACAACGCCACAGTGCACCACGAGAAGCAGGCAGAAGCCGTGGTCAACGGCACCAAGGCGTTCAAGGACCTGCCCATCCTCGGCCTGCCCGGCTCCCAGTTGCTCGTCAAAGCCGCGGAAGCCGGACTGCGGCCGGTCCAGGAAGCGTTCGCCGACCGCGGCTACACCCCGCAGGGCACGCTGGTTCCGCGCAGCGAGGCGAACGCCCTGCTCACGGACACCGCACAGATCATCGAGCGCGCCCGGAGGCTGCAGGACGGCGAGATCGTCGCGGTCGACGGCACGATCATCAAAACCAGCGCGGAGTCGTTGTGCGTGCACGGCGACACACCGGGTGCGGTCGAGCACGCACGAGCCGTGAAGGACGCCCTCAAGGCCGTCGCGGCGTTCGTGTAGAGCCCCGATTCGGATCCGCAGGCCCCCATCTGGCACAATCGCTGGTTGTTCCGCCGTGGTCGGCCCCTCTGCCCGAGCCGCGGCTGTGCGAACCAACAACACAGAGTTCAAGGAGTACCAGGCCCGTGGCCGTCAAGATCAAGCTTCAGCGTCTCGGCAAGATCCGTCAGCCGTACTACCGCATCGTGGTCGCCGACGCGCGCACCCGTCGCGACGGCAAGGCGATCGAGACGATCGGCAAGTACCACCCCAAGGAAGAGCCGTCGTTCATCGCGGTCGACTCCGAGCGCGCGCAGTACTGGCTGGGTGTCGGCGCGCAGCCGACCGAGTCGGTGCAGCGTCTCCTCGAGATCACCGGTGACTGGCAGAAGTTCAAGGGCCTGCCGGGCGCCGAGGGCACGCTCCGCGTCAAGGAGCCGAAGACCCCCAAGGCCGAGCTGTTCGCCGCCGCGCTCGCCGCCGCGAACGAAGAGCCCATGACCGAGGCCACCACGCCGAAGGCCAAGAAGGCCAAGAAGGCCGACGAGGCCCCCAAGGCTGAGGCCGAGGCCACCAAGGACGAGGCGTGAGTTTGTTGGCTGACGCCCTCGAACACCTCGTTCGCGGCATCGTCGACCACCCGGACGACGTCCGGGTGAACCTCGTGACGACCCGCCGCGGCCGCACCCTCGAGGTCCACGTCCACCCGGACGACCTCGGCAAGGTGATCGGTCGTGGCGGTCGCACCGCGACGGCTCTGCGCACCGTGATGGCCGGTATCGGCGGTCGTGGTGTGCGGGTCGACGTCGTCGACACCGACCGCTGAGCGAAGTTCAAAGGGCAAATGGACGTCGTTGTCGGCCGTGTGGCCAAGGCGCACGGGATCACCGGCGAACTCGCCGTTGACGTGCGCACTGATTCACCCGAAATGCGGTTCGCGCTTGGGGCAACGCTCCAGGCCAAGCTGCGTGACGGCACGTCCCGAAGCCTCACCGTGTCAGCCGCCCGGCCTCATTCCGGGCGGCTGCTCGTGCGTTTCGAGGAAGTCGTCACCCGTGACGTCGCGGAGTCGTTGCGCGGCACGTTGTTGCTGGGCAGCACCGACGACCTGCCGCCGAACGACGACCCGGACGAGTTCTACGACCACGAGCTCGAAGGGCTCACGGCCGAACTCACCGACGGCACGAAGATCGGCACGGTCAAGGAGATCCTGCACGGTCCCGGCGGCGAGCTGCTCGTGATCATCCGTGATCGCGGGGAGGCGCTGATCCCGTTCGTGCGCGAGATCGTGCCCACTGTGGACGTTCGCGGCGGCCGTGTCGTCGTGACCCCGCCAGAGGGTCTGCTCGATGCAGATTGACGTCGTCACGATCTTCCCGGAGTACCTGGCGCCGCTGCGTGCCGCGTTGCTCGGGAAGGCGATCGACAAGGGCCTGATCAGCGTCGGTGTCCACGACCTGCGCGACTGGACGCAGGACGTGCACAAGGCCGTCGACGACAGCCCGTACGGCGGTGGTCCCGGCATGGTCATGAAGCCGGACATCTGGGGCCATGCGCTCGACGACGTGTGCACGGACTCGACGCGCCTCATCGTCCCGACGCCGGCCGGACGCCCGTTCACGCAGGCACTCGCTCACGAGTACGCGTCCGAATCGCACCTCGTGTTCGCGTGCGGTCGCTACGAGGGCATTGACCAGCGTGTTGTCGATGACGCTGCACGGCGCGTGCGTGTCGACGAGGTGTCCATCGGCGACTACGTGCTGGTGGGCGGCGAAGTGGCCGTGCTCGCCATCGTGGAAGCGGTCGCGCGACTGCTGCCCGGCGTGCTCGGCAACCCGAAGTCGCACGCCGAGGACTCGTTCCAGGACGGGCTGCTCGAAGGCCCGAGCTACACGCGACCGGAGGTGTGGCGTGAGCTCGCCGTGCCGGACGTGCTGCGGTCCGGGAACCACAAGCTGATCAACCGCTGGCGGCGTGACCAATCGCTCGTCAGGACCTTCGAAAGGCGTCCTGACCTGCTGGAATCGTTGCCGGCGGAAGCGTTCGACAAGCACGACCGGGCACTGCTCGCGCGCCTGCGCGAAGCCGGGGAGTAGCCCGATTTCATTCCGGAGTGCCTGGTCTGGCACACTGGACCAGTTGCCGCACCCGGTTGCGATACCGGTGTGCGCTCCAAACCGACCCCCATCATGTCGTGCACAGTCATGGAACATGCTCTGGGGAGTTCACAGACACGTGAGGACCACCGATGAACATCCTGGACGCAATCGACGCCCAGTCGCTGCGCTCTGACATCCCTGCTTTCCGCGCGGGTGACACGCTGAAGGTCCACGTCCGCGTCATCGAGGGCTCGCGCGAGCGCGTCCAGGTGTTCCAGGGCGTCGTGATCCGTCGCCAGGGCGGCGGCATCCGCGAGACCTTCACCGTCCGCAAGGTCTCCTTCGGCGTCGGCGTCGAGCGCACCTTCCCGGTGCACTCCCCGAACATCGCCGAGATCGAGGTCGCCACCCGTGGTGACGTGCGTCGCGCCAAGCTGTACTACCTGCGCGACCTGCGCGGCAAGGCTGCGAAGATCAAGGAGAAGCGCGAGGCCAAGCCGGTCTCCTGATCGGTGGCTTCGAGCCCAGAAGACTTCGAGGACGCCTCCGCACCGGACGAACCGGAGCGGGGGCGTACTCCTGTTTGGAGAGAAATCCTCTACGTCGTCGTGACGGCCGTCGTGCTGACGGTGCTGATCCAGGCGTTCGTGGCGCGGGTCTACGTGATCCCCTCGGCGTCGATGGAAAGCACGCTGCACGGCTGCACCGGCTGCGAGAACGACCGGGTGCTGGTCGACAAGCTCACCTACCGGTTCGGCGACGTCGAGCCGGGTGAGGTGGTCGTCTTCCGCGGCCCCGAGGCGTGGACCGCGCACGACTTCCGAGCCGCGCCGTCCACGAACCCCGTTGCGCGCGTTGTGCAGAACATCGGCTCGTTGCTGGGCATCGCGCCCGCGAACGAGCGTGACTTCGTGAAGCGCGTGATAGCGCTGCCCGGCCAGACGGTGATGTGCTGCGATGAGCAACACCGTGTCGTCGTGGACGGCAAACCGCTCGACGAGCCGTACATCCACTGGCAGCCCGGCGCAACGCCCGCGGACCACGAGCCGTTCGCTCCCGTGCTCGTGCCGGAGGGGCGGTTGTTCGTGATGGGGGACAACCGGATGAACTCGACGGACTCGCGCAAACAGGGCGGCGGGGGCGTTGCGGGCACGATCCCGATCGAAAACGTCATCGGGAAGGCGCGCTACATCGTTTTCCCGAAAGATCGGTGGAGTGTTGTGTCGGATCACAACCCGCAGCCCCTAGGCTGATCTCGTGGTTGACGTCGATCCAGAGCAGACCCCGTCCAGCGACGAGCCGACTTCGGACGCTTCGGATAAACCTTCGAAGAAGAAGAAAAAGGGCAACTTCTGGAAGGAACTGCCGGTCCTCATCCTGGTCGCGTTCGGCCTCGCGATCGGTATCCAGATCTTCCTCGGCCGTGTCTACATGATCCCGTCGGAGTCGATGGAAGCGACGCTGCACGGGTGCACCGAGTGCTACGGCGACCGGGTGCTGGTGGACAAGGTCACCTACCGCTTCACCGAGCCGTCGCCGGGCGACGTGATCGTGTTCCGCGGGCCGCCGTCGTGGCAGAACGACTTCATCACCGACGAGCCGGGCAACCCGATCTCGCAGGGGTTGTCGTGGCTCGGGTCGCTGATCGGCCTGCCCTCGGCGAACGAGGAGGACTTCGTCAAGCGCGTGATCGCCGTCGGCGGGCAGACCGTGAAGTGCTGCGACGAGCAGAACCGCGTGACGGTGGACGGCAAGCCGCTCGACGAGCCGTACAAGCACTACGACGAGGGCTCCGAGGCCGTGCAGGAGTCGTTCGAGGAGCTCAAGATCCCGGACGGGATGCTGTTCGTGCTCGGCGACAACCGCAACCACTCGTGCGACTCGCGGTGCCAGGGCCAGGGCGGCTTGAACGGGCTCGTGCCGGTGGGCGACGTGATCGGCAAGGCGCGTGTGATCGTGCTGCCTCCGTCGAGGTGGGGCGGGGTGACGGACCACAACCCGCAGGCCGTTTCGATGGGTGCGCCGGGCTGGCAGCAGAACGTCCCCCTGGGCGTGGGTATCGTCGCCGCGTGGCCGCTTCTGCTGCTGGGACGTCGAGTGCGAGACCGATTCCGCCGATGACGATGCTGTTGCCGCCCCGCGCGGTCGTGCGGGGCTCGTCGGGGAACTGGGCGTTGCAGGGCACGCTGGAACGGCGTGGGCTGGGTCCTGTCGCCGGTGTGGACGAGGCTGGACGGGGGCCGTGCGCCGGGCCGCTGGTGATCGCGGCGTGTGTCCTTCGACCGGGTGACGCGGCGCGGTTCGAGGGCCTGAACGACTCGAAGCTGATGACGGCTTCGGCCCGCGACCGGATGTACGACCTGGTGCTGAAGCGTGCCGTGGATCACTCCGTGGTCGTCGTGTCGCCGGCCGAGATCGACTGGCTGGGCATTCACGTCATGAACCTCGAGGGCATGCGGCGCGCGGTGGCGCGGATGGCGACGCATCCTGGGTACGTGCTGACGGACGGTTTCCGGGTGCCGGGAATGCCCGCGCCGAGCGTCGCGGTGATCAAGGGCGACCAGGCGGCGGCGTGCGTGGCGGCGGCATCCGTGCTGGCCAAGGTCACGCGAGACCGGATCATGGCCGATCTGCACAAGCGTTATCCCCAGTACGGCTTCAACGAGCACAAGGGCTACTGCACGCCGGACCACACGGCGGCGTTGATGGAACACGGCCCGTGTGCGGAGCATCGCTGGTCGTATGTAAATGTGGCAGCGGCGGCGTCGAAGCACGGTCTCGCCGCGCCGCACAGGGTGGCGCGCGGTACGACCGTGACCGCCGTGGTCCAGAATGATGCAGCCCCGGTTGACACCGGGGAGCTCGCGACGAGGGAGGGCGCGGAGCAGATGACCCGCGCGGAGGCGTAATGAGTGCAGAGGATCTCGAGAAGTACGAGACCGAGATGGAGCTGTCGCTGTACAAGGAGTACCGCGACATCGTCAGCCAGTTCTCGTTCGTCGTGGAGACCGAACGGCGTTTCTACCTGGCCAACTCGGTGGACGTGCAGGTGCGCAACGCCGACGGCGAGGTGTACTTCGAGGTGCGCATGTCGGACGCGTGGGTGTGGGACATGTACCGCCCCGCTCGGTTCGTCAAGAACGTTCGTGTCATCACGTTCAAGGACGTGAACGTGGAGGAACTGGACAAGCCGGACCTGCGCCTGCCGGAAAGCGGGCCGTTCCCGACGTAGCGGCCCTGGAGCCTGTGTCGAAGTCCGTGTCCGCGACTCCCGTCGAACCCGGACTTCGGTGCAGGCCCTAGCACACCCCACCGACAATTCGGCCGTTCCAACATCAACAACGGCCGACTTGTCCACAGCCCCTGAGTTGTCCACAGATTCCCCTCAGCCCGGCCACCCACCCCGCCCCACCCTGCAAGGTCGTACCCAACGACCCGCAGGAAGGCGAGGACAGTGGTGGAGGCACAGGCACTGGTCGAGACCAGGCAGCAGGAGCTGGGCCGTCAGGGCGAGGACCTGGCGTGCACGTACCTGGAGGGGCAGGGCCTCGTCGTCCTGTCCCGCAACTGGACGTGCCGCGACGGCGAGCTGGACGTCGTGGCCGTGGAGGGCGACCGCCTGGTCGTCTGCGAGGTCAAGACCCGGTCCGGCCCCGTCTGGGGCCGCCCGGACGAGGCCGTCGACCAGCGCAAGCTCTCCCGCCTGAGGCGAACAGCGCTGCGCTGGCTCGCCACGCACGGTGTGGGCTGGTGCCCGGTCCGCGTCGACCTGATCTCGGTCACCTGGCCGCCAGGCGGCACCCCGCACCTGCAACACCTGCGGGGAGCCTGACGTGGGCCTCGCGCAGGCGTGGTCGGTCGCCCTCTACGGCGTCGACGGCCTGGCGGTCGAGATCGAGGCCGACGTGGGAGTGGGCCAGCCCCGCACGCATCTCCTCGGCCTGCCCGACGCCTCCCTGCACGAGTCGAAGGAGCGCGTCAAAGCCGCCGTCCGCAACAGCGAGGAGGAGTGGCCGAAGCAGCGCATCGTGCTGGGCCTCTCCCCGGCCAACCTCCCCAAGGGCGGCTCGAGCTACGACCTCGCCATAGCCTGCGCCACTTTGGCCGCGGCTGGTTCCGTACCGCTCGACCGCCTCTCCACCACGGTCCTGCTGGGCGAACTGGCCCTGGACGGCCGAGTCCGCCCGGTCCGAGGCGTCCTGCCCGCGCTGCTGGCAGCCCGTCGTGCCGGCCTGCGCAGCGCGATCGTCCCAGTGGACACCCTGCCCGAGGCGGGCCTGGTGGACGGCATGACGGTCCAGGGCGCGCTGACGCTGTCCGGAGTCCTCGCCTGGCTGCGCGCCGAGAGCACAGATCTCCAACCGCCCCCGGAAGTCGCCGAGTGCCCTGCTCCGGACGTCCCGGACCTGGCCGACGTGGTGGGCCAGCCGGAAGCCCGCTGGGCCCTGGAAGTCGCGGCCGCGGGCGCCCACCACCTCCTGCTGACCGGCCCTCCCGGCACCGGCAAGACGATGCTGGCCGAACGCCTGCCGGGCCTGCTCCCACCCCTGACCCGAGAAGACGCACTGGCGGTCACGGCAGTCCACTCGGTGGCAGGCACTCTCTCGTCGGACTACCCGCTGGTCGCCATCCCGCCGTTCGTCGACGTCCACCACACCACGTCCATCGCAGCCCTGATAGGCGGCGGCAGCGGCATGGCCAAACCAGGCGCCGCCTCCCGAGCCCACAAGGGCGTCCTCTTCCTGGACGAGGCCTGCGAGTTCGGCCAGAAGACCATCGACACCCTCCGCACGGCCCTGGAGTCCGGCGAAGTCCGCATCCCGCGCCGCGACGGCATAGCCCGCTACCCGGCCCGCTTCCAGCTCATCCTCGCCACCAACCCCTGCCCGTGCGCCCCGCCCAAGGAAATCGACTGCATCTGCACCGCCACAGTCCGCCGCCGCTACCAGGCCCGCCTCTCCGGCCCGTTGCTGGACCGCGTGGATCTCCGAGTCCGAATGCGAGCCACCACAGCCATGTCCAACGCCGACGCCCGCCCCCCGGAACCCACCGCAGTCGTCCGCGAACGAGTCCTCAAGGCCCGCTCCAGAGCCGCCACCCGCTGGTCCGCCCACGGCCACACCTGGCCCACCAACGCCCAAGTGCCAGGCCCATCCCTGCGCCGCGAGTTCGCCCTGCCACGCCAATCCACGACCCTCCTGGACCGAGCCCTGGCCACCGGCGCCCTGACCGGCCGAGGCGCCGACCGCTGCCTCCGAGTCGCCTGGACCCTCGCCGACCTGGCCGAGTCCGACCGCCCCACAGCCGACCACGTGGCCGCCGCCCTCCAATTCCGAGAACGCCGCCAAACCTGACCCACCCCATGCCCGCCCGCCGCGCCGCCCCCGCCCCGACCGCCTCAGCGACACCACTCACCTCACGAGCCCGAGCAACCGCCCGTGAAGCCAAGCCCTCCCAGCGCCCGGCCCGCCAACACGCGCCCGCACCCCCGCACCCCCGCCGACGCGGTCCTGCCCAGCACGACCACAGGCACCAACTGC